>PNLC01000088.1 GCA_013822885.1 Bradyrhizobium sp. | reverse complement strand
GACACGCGCAATGCGATCACCCCGCCGGTCATGACCGGCGCCGACGGCAAGCCGCTGCTGCTGCTGTCGCGCTTCGGCGAGGGCCGCGTGGCGCTCTTGTTGTCGGACCACATCTGGCTGTGGGCGCGCGGCTTTGAAGGCGGCGGACCTCATCTGGATCTGCTGCGGCGAACCTCGCACTGGCTGATGAAGCAGCCGGACCTCGACGAAGAGGCGCTGCGGCTGCAGATCCAGGGCAAGGATCTCGTGGTGCTGCGCCAGACCATGGCCGACAACGTGCCGCCGGTGACCGTGACCTCGCCGAGCGGCGCCACCAGGGAACTCGAGCTGACCGCAGCCGAACCCGGCACCTGGCGCTCGACGCTTCCGGCCAACGAACTCGGGCTGTGGCAGGCGACCGACGGCGCGCTGAAGGCGCTGATCAATGTCGGGCCGACCAACCCCAAGGAGTTTTCCGAGGTCACCTCGACGACCGACATGATCAAGCCGCTGGCGCAGGCGACCGGCGGTGACGCGCGCCGCATCGCCGACGGCGGCAGCCTTGATATGCCCCGCGTGGTGCCGGTGCGCGCCTCCGGCGTCTTCCATGGCGACGGCTGGATGGGCGTCAAGATGCGCGACGCCAGCGTCGTCAAGGGCGTCGGCGTGCTGCCGATGTTCGCCGGCCTGATCGGGCTGTTGCTGCTGCTCGGTGCGTTTGCAGCGACGTGGATCCGCGAGGGGCGTTGAACTGAACGTCGATGAGATCCGCCTTGTTGCAGGATCTCTATGCTGCCTCGTCAGCGCGCAGCCATCTCGGGAACGGATCGGCCAGCCCGGCCCATTCCTTGATGTGCATTCCCGGTTTGCCCGAGACAAGGCACGCGTCAAGGCGCGCCTTGATCGCGTTCTCGTCCATGCCGGCGCCGATGAAGACGATCTCCTGTCGGCGATCGCCATAAAGTTCGTTCCAGTTCTTCCTCAGCGATTTCCGCCAGAACGGATCGTCCGGCCAGCGGTCGGCGGGCACATTGGCCCACCAAAATCCGAGACCTTCCGTTCGGACGATCGCGCCTGCCTGACTCAACTCACCGAGCCATTGTGGACGCGTAGCGATCCAGAAATGTCCCTTCGCCCGGATCACTCCGGCCCAGCTTTCCTGCAGGAACTGATGGAATTTCGTGGGCTCGAACGGTCGGCGCGCACGGTAGACGAAACTGCCGACACCGTACTGCTCAGTTTCCGGCGTATGATCCCCGAAACCGTACAATTCCTTGAACCAGAGCGGATGCTGCTGCGCGCGCGCGAAATCGAAGCGGCCGGTGTCGAGTATGCGCTCGAACGGCGCTTTGGCAAAATCGGTCTCCACGATATCGGCGGCCGGGTTGAGCGCGCGGATGATCTTGCGCGCCGCGTCCAGTTGGCTGGCGGACGCATCATTGATCTTGTTCAACACAATGACGTCGGCGAATTCGATCTGCTCCACCAGCAGATCCACCATCGTCCGCTTGTCGTCGGTACCAAGGGATTCGCCGCGATCCCTGATGAAATCGGACGAGGAGTAGTCGCGCAGCAGGTTTACAGCATCGACCACCGTCACCATGGTGTCGAGCACCGCCACGTCGGAAAGACTGTCGCCTTCTTGGGTTCGGAAATCGAACGTCGCGGCGACCGGAAGCGGCTCCGAAATACCGGTCGATTCAATCAGGAGGTAGTCGAACCGTTCGCTCTCGGCGAGCGCCCGGACTTCCTTCAACAGATCGTCTCGTAACGTGCAGCAAATGCATCCGTTGGTCATCTCCACCAGTTTTTCGTCAGTCCTCGAAAGGTTCGCACCGCCATCTCGCACCAGGTCGGCATCGATGTTGACCTCGCTCATGTCGTTCACAATCACCGCCACCTTTAGGCCGTGACGGTTGTTCAGCACGTGGTTCAGCAAAGTTGTCTTTCCAGCCCCGAGGAAGCCGGACAAGACGGTGACGGGGAGTTTTCGCATGGAGATCAAAAAGCCTGTTGAGCTCGCGGAGCCCCAGCCGGGAAGGAATTCGCATGTGGGGACCGTCGAAGGAATGTTATGTTATAACATAACATTCCAGGTGATAGAGGTGTCAATAGGCTTCCGCAGGCGGCGGCAGCGATGATGTTGCGCAAATCGCACACGATGATGTTGCGCAAATCGCACACTTGGCGAAATGTCGAATGCCCAGCGCGACGACGCCTTGGATGCAGATTGACAGTCGGACCTCTCTCGCGATGTTATAATATAACATCAGCGGTCGCGCTGTTTCGGTAGCATGATCGTTTCGGGGAAGGCGCAAGTTATTGAACTGGTTCCGGAAACACCTCAAGCACGGCTCGCTTCTGGCGCTGTTCGCGCTCGCGATCCAGTTTGGGGTGTCGTTCGGGCACTTTCACGAGGCCGCTGCCCAGGCCGTCCAGATCGGGCTTTCCGATGCCGGCCCGACCTCAGCCGCCGAACAGGTCGCGCTTGTTGCAGCCGGCGAAGCGGCCGCGCCGCAAGCGCCTTCTGATCACGACAACGACCGGCATCCGACTGATGCCTGCGCGATCTGCGCCGTCATCTCGCTTGCCAACAACTACCTGTTCGCCGCGCCACCCGTGCTGCAGTTGCCGCAGGCGATCGAACTTCTCCACCTGACCACCGACGCCGAATTCGCGCATCTCGGCGCGCTGCATCCCCCATTCCAGCCTCGCGCGCCCCCCGCCTCCTGACATCGATTGATTGATGCACTTCTCCGGACGTATCGCCGCGCCACGCGTGGCCGATCCGCCGGGGGAAATAAGGAATCGATCCGTCGCACACCGACGGGATCAGGATCGGGACAATGACATTCAAGAAGAAACGAGCGTTCCATTTCGGTGGAGCAAGCGGGCTATTGCTATGCGCGATGAGCCCTCACGCGATGGCGCAGGAAGCGGCATCGCCCCCCGCCTCGACGCAACTACCCGAAATTACCGTGACGGCGCCAAGCCCGATCGTACGGAGAAAACCTGCACCGCCCCGGACGCCGGCGCGCGTCGCACGCACCGCGCCCGGCCAGAACCGCGAACGCGCGGCAGAGCCGCAAGCGGCGCCGGTCGCCGCCGCGCCCCAACAGGGCGTGCTGCCCATCGTCACGGATCAATTTGCGACCGTCACCGTGGTGCCGAACGAGGAAATCCGTCGCGAAGGCACCGCCCAGCTTGGCGATCTCCTGTTCTCCAAGCCGGGCATTACCGGCTCCACCTTCGCGCCGGGCGCAGCCAGCCGTCCAATCATTCGCGGGCTCGACGTCAACCGGGTCGGCATCCTCGAAAACGGCACCAACGCCGGCGGCGTCTCCGATCTCGGCGAAGACCATTTCGTGCCGGTCGATCCGCTGGCGACAAACCAGGTCGAGGTCATCCGCGGTCCGGCGGCGCTGCGCTACGGCTCGACCTCGATCGGCGGCGTCGTCAGCGCCACCAACAACCGCATCCCCGACGCCCTGCCCTCATGCGCGGCCGCGCCGTTCCAGACCTACGGGCTGCCGACAAAGGCGCCGCTCGCCAACCTGCAATCGCCTTCCTGCGTCACGGTCGAAACCCGCACCGCTGTCAATTCCGTCGACCGCGGTGTCGATGGCGGTATCCTGATCGATGCCGGCGGCGGCAATTTCGCGGTTCATGCCGACGCCCATGGCCGCAAGGCCAGCGATTACAGCATCCCTAGCTATCCCTATCTGTTCGACCAGACCCAGCCGTTCAACGGGCGGCAACCGAATTCGGCGATGCAGGCGAGTGGTGCCTCAATCGGCGGCTCCTATATTTTCTCCGGCGGCTTCATTGGCGCTGCGATCACTCAGAACAACTCGCTGTATCACATTCCGGGAATCGAGGGCGCGGAAACCAATTCGCGCATCGACGCGCGTCAAACTAAGTTCACCGCCAAGGGCGAGTATCGGCCTGACGCCGCGGCGATTGACGCCGTCCGCTTCTGGGCCGGCGCCACCGATTACAAGCACAACGAAGTCGGCCTTGCGGATGTAACCGATCCGGCCACGGACGGGGTGCGGCAAACCTTTACCAACAAGGAGCAGGAAGGCCGCGTCGAGGTTCAGTTGATGCCGTTCAACGCGCGCTTCGCGGCGGTGACGACGGCGCTTGGCCTGCAGGCCGGACATCAGGAACTGACCGCATCGAGCCCGGATGATCCAACCAGCCCGCTCAATGGATTGTTCGCCCCCAACAAGAACAATAGGGTCGCCGGTTACATCTTCAATGAGTTGAAATTCAGCGACACCACCAAGGCGCAGATTGCCGGGCGCATCGAGCGCGTCAATCTCACCGGAACGACGCCGGGTTTCATACCTGATGTGTTCGACCTCAACGTCGACCCTGCCGGCATAGGTCCTGCCACCCAGCAAAACCCGCATTTCACCCCGAAAAGTGCGAGCATCGGCCTGATCCAGGATCTGCCATGGGGTCTGGTGGCCAGCATCACCGGTCAGTACGTCGAGCGCGCACCAAAGCCCGCCGAGTTCTTTTCACGCGGCCCGCACGAGGCGACCGCCACTTTCGACATTGGCAATCCCAATCTAGGCATCGAGACCGCCAAGTCGATCGAACTAGGATTGCGACGGGCAACCGGTCCCTTCAGGTTCGAAGCGACGGTTTACTATACGAAGTTCAATGGCTTCATTTACCGTCGCCTTACCGGCAACACCTGCGAGGATGTCGCCTGCGTCGGTCCTGCCGACCCGGCTTTTCCGCTCGAGCTAAACCAGGCAATCTATTCGCAACGCGACGCCACCTTCCGCGGCGGCGAGTTCCAGAGCCAACTCGACATCGGGCCACTCCACGGCGGCATCTGGGGCGTCGAAAGCCAGTTCGATGTCGTGCGTGCGACCTTCAGCGATGGCACCAACGTTCCGCGAATTCCGCCGGTGCGCGCAGGCGGCGGCCTGTTCTGGCGCGATGCCAACTGGCTGACGCGGATCAACCTGCTGCACGCCTTCGCGCAGAACGACATCGCCCTGATGGGCGAGACACCGACCGCAGGCTACAATCTCCTGAAGGCGGAGATCAGCTACAAGACCAGGCTGGACTCCAGTTGGTTCGGCGCCCGCGAAATGCTGGTCGGCGTGGTCGGCAACAACCTCTTGAACGAGAACATCCGCAACTCCGTTTCCTTCAACAAGGACCAGGTGCTGTTGCCGGGCATCGGCGTGCGCGCGTTCGCTAACCTGAAGTTCTAGCACACGCGCTCATGGGTGGCGTTAGCCGGTTGTACCGGCTAACGTCCGCGTGGGACGACGGCGGGATATGAGGCTGCATCCGCCGTTCGATGTCCCTGCCCTGAAGCGGGATGCACAACCATTAGATGACGTCGCCTATCAATGTTCACGTCTATAGCGACGCGCTCGTTCTGCTCGGCACCGCGGGCGTCGTCATTCCATTGGCGCGGCGGTTCGGTCTCAATCCCATTTTAGGCTATCTCGGAGCCGGCGCGATCCTGGGTCCTCTCGGGCTGGGATCGTTCATCGGGAGCTTTCCGCTGCTCTATTGGTTCACGGTCGTCGATCCCCAGAACGTTTCCGGCATTGCGAACCTCGGCATTGTGTTCCTGCTCTTCCTGATCGGCATGGAACTGTCCTATGAGCGATTGAAGGCGATGCGCCGCCTGATTTTCGGCCTTGGCAGCCTTCAGATCGTTTTCTCCACCGTTGCGATCGGCGCAGTCGCAGCCCTTGCGGGCAGCAAGGCTCCGGTCGCATTCATTATCGGCGCGTGCCTGGCGCTTTCCTCGACGGCAATCGTCGTCGAGATGCTTTCCCGGCAAGGGCGGCTCAACACGAGTGCAGGAAGGGCGAGCTTCGCGACATTGCTGGCACAGGATCTCGCAGTCGCCCCTCTCCTGCTCTTTATCTCCATCTATGGCGCGGGCGAATCGGGCTCGGTCGTTGGAACGCTGGTGCTCGCGCTGACCAACGCTGCCATCGCGCTCGGCGTGATCGTCGTCGCCGGCCGCGTGGTGATGCGCCCCCTGTTCCGCCTTGTCGCGTCGGTCGGCATGAGCGACCTGTTCGTGGCCACGATACTGTTCGTCATCGTTGCGACGGGCGTGGCGGCCGCGGTGGCCGGCATATCCATGGCGCTTGGCGCCTTTGTCGCCGGCCTGCTGCTCGCCGAGACCGAGTTCCGCAAGGCGATTGAAACTGCCATCAACCCTTTCAAGGGACTTCTGCTCGGCCTGTTCTTTTTCACGGTCGGCATGAACATCGACTTTCGCGAACTGGCCCGCGAGCCGGTTTGGCTGGTCGGAGGCGCTCTCGGACTGATTGCCGCGAAGGCCGCCATTCTCATCGTTCTCGCCCGGCTGTATCGGCTTTCCTGGCCGGCTTCACTCGAGATGGGCCTTCTGCTCGGGCCGGGCGGCGAGTTCGCCTTTGTCGGAATCGGTATCGCGACAGGCCTTGGTCTGATCGACGCCAAATTATCGAGCTTCACGGTAACGCTGACCGCGCTGACGATGATGCTGATCCCCGCGCTGTCCCATCTCGCGCGGCGGCTGGCGCCGATCTTGCACGAAGACAAGCCGCTTGATCCCGAACTCGCAGCCACGCCGAGCGGGGGAAGCGGCCATGCCATCGTCGTCGGCCACGGCCGGGTCGGGCAGGTGGTCTGCACGATGCTCGACCGCCACCAGTTCAAGTACATCGCCGTCGACAACGATGCCGCGGTCGTTCCGGAGCAGCGACGGCAAGGTCGAACCGTCTTTTACGGAGACGCGACAAATCCCGAGTTCCTGAAAAGCTGCGGCCTTATGGACGCCGCCGCCGTGATCGTGACGATCAACGAACCCGAGGGTATTGATGAAATCGTAGCCCAGGTCCGCGCGCTCAGGAAAGATTTGCTGGTGGTTTCGCGCGCCCGCGACGCTGACCACGCGCGGCATCTCTACCAGATCGGTGTCACCGACGCCGTACCGGAGACCATCGAGGCGAGCTTGCTGGTCTCCGAGGCAGCCCTGATCGGCCTGGGCGTGGCGATGGGGCACGTCGTCGCCTCGATCCACGAGAAGCGCGAGGAATTCAGGCACGAATTGCAGCAGGCCGCAGGAAGCGCAGGCACTACGCCGATCCGGACGGCCGGCACCAGAAGGCGCCGATCTTCCTGAGGTGCGACGATGTCGGATGGCCTCACAGCCAAGCGCTAACGCGTCTTGCTCCAGTCCGGCCGGATTTCGCCGAAGACGCCATCGAAGGCGCCTTCGACCAGTTCTGCCACCAGCAAGCGGTTGTAATCGACCGGCCCCGGCATGGTCGCCCGTCCCTTCGGAACGACCTTGAAGCCGACGCGGCTGTAATAGGGTTCGTCGCCAACCAGAAGGACGAGGCGATGGCCCTTGGCCCTGGCGTCCTGCAGCGAGCGGTCGAGCAGCATGCGTCCGACACTGCGGCTGCGGAACGGCGGTTCGACCGTCAGCGGCCCGAGCATCAGGGCCGGCGTGTCGCCGATGCAGATCGGCAGCTGGCGTACCGAGCCGACCAGCAACGTACCGATCCGCGCGGTGAACGACAGATCGAGCAGATGATCGACATGCTCGCGCAGACGGTAGGCGCTCAGCACGAAACGGCCGGGCCCAAAGGTGCGTTCATGCAGGCGCTCGATCGCCTGCGCGTCCTTTGGCGTTTCGGCCCGTATGGTGACGTCAAGTTCGCTCATGATGAGGCGCGGGATAGCATCTGGCGGCGGCGCGGTCCATGTCTTCGCCGCCCCAAAATTGAAGCGGACTCAATCCTTGTTGATCGCCGGCTGGGACAAATACGCCAGCAGCTTCATCTCGCGACGGCCGCGCGTCACCGTATCCAGCACCAGCCCGGAAGAAATCGACAGCACCGCCACAATCATCAAGCCCATCGACAGCACCGCCGTCGGCAGCCGCGGAACGAGGCCCTGCTCGAGATAGGTGACGAGGACGGGAATCGCGAGGCCGATCGCGACAAGCATCAGGAAGATGCCGATGACCGTGAAGAACCGCAGCGGTTTTTCCGACCTGTACAGTTTCAGGATGGTGCCGAGAATCCGGAAACCGTCGCGCCAGGTGTTCAGCTTGCTGAACGATCCTTCGGGGCGCGCATAATATGGCGTCTCGATTTCCATCACCGGCAGCGCCAGTTCGAGCGCATGCACGCTCAACTCGGTTTCGATCTCGAATCCATCCGACAGCACCGGGAACGACTTGACGAAGCGGCGCGAGAACACGCGGTAGCCGGACAGGATGTCCTTGAACGCCTGGCCGAACACCGTGGAAAGGAAGTTCGTGAGCATCCAGTTGCCGGTGCGGTGGCCGGGCCGGTAAGCGGCGACCGACTGGTCGACGCGAAAGCCCACCACCATGTCGAGGTGATCGTTGATCAGCGCATCGATCATGCGCGGAGCGCTCGGGGCATCGTAGGTCGCATCGCCATCGACCAGCACGTAGATATCCGCATCGACGTCGGCGAACATGCGGCGGACCACATGGCCCTTGCCCTGGCGGCGCTCGCTGCGCACGATGGCGCCGGCCGCGCGCGCGACCTCGACGGTGCGGTCCTTTGAATTGTTGTCGTAGACGAAAATTTGTGCCGTCGGGAGTGCCTTGCGAAAATCGGCGACCACGGTCGCGACCGCGGCCTCCTCGTTGTAGCACGGCACCAGGACCGCGATCCGCAGCGCTGGCGTCGTCATTGCAGGCTCACCGAATCAAGGCTGTCCATGGAGCGTTTATACCGCAATCAGGCGTTGGCCGGTTGAGGGATGACCGCTTGTCCGCGCGCAAGCCGGCGTTGCGAGCAGCGGGGTCCAGAGGGAAATCATGTCGATCGGAATGATATAATATGACGTAAAAATCGGATGGATCGCGAAGAAAATCAGGTTCACCGCGAGGCTAACGACCACCAACAAGGTGAACTGAACGTCAACGAGATAGCTCGGAAGTGCTTCGCATTGACCGCGTTCGATCAGCGTCGGCACGATGCCGATCCCGAATGCAACGCCCTAGCGCCACGTCGCTATCGGCGCTGCGCCGTGGAGCACCTCGGCGATCCGAAGGCGCGTGCCCTTTGTTGTCTCGGCCGGCAGAGCGTCGACATCGTAGAACCCGCACTCCACGATCTCGCGATTCGGCGCCGGCAGGCGGTCCTGCCGGAAACGCCTGACGACATAGACCGCGACATGGTCGCGTCGCGAGACGTGGACATTGAAAAACAGGCCGTGCAGGTCAGGCGTCTCCGTCAGTTCGATCCGTCCCTCCTCGATCAGTTCGCGCCGCAGGGCCTCGAGAAAGGTCTCGCCGACCTCGACGCCTCCTCCCGGCAGATGCCAGCCGGAGACATAGCCGTGCCTGACCAGAAACACCCTGTTGTCGCCATCGAGCACGACGCCGCGGACGCCGAGCGTCATGCCGCGGGCGACCCGCCAATAGAGATGAAAGCCGCGCCGCAGCAGCGGCTCCAGGCGCCTGCGCAGACCCTGCATGGCCGTCACTCGAACCTCGGATGGACAGCCGTCACGTTTGATCCTTATATCGCCGACATGATCGTGCGACGGCTCTATATCACAGGCAGCGCGACGGGGCGCGAATGACGGATACTTTCACGCTGGCGCATCTGTCCGATCCGCATCTGCCGCCGCTGCCCGCGGCGCGGATGCGCGATCTCGTCGGCAAGCGCGCGCTTGGCTATCTCAACTGGACCCGTAATCGCCACAAATATCACCGCCGCGAGGTGCTGGATTCTCTGGTCGCCGACCTGAAGGCGCAGCGGCCGGACCACATCGCGGTAACCGGCGATCTCGTCAATCTGGCGCTGGAGGCGGAGTTCAAGCCTGCTCAGGCGTGGCTCGAAAGCGTCGGCACGCCGCAGCAGGTCACGGTCGTGCCCGGCAACCACGACGCCTATGTGCGCGCCACGCGGCATCATTTCGTCGACGCCTTCGAGCCATATCTGCGCGGCGATGCCGAGACCAACGGCACGCCGTTTCCGTTCGTGCGCCGGCGCGGGCCGCTGGCGCTGATCGGCGTATCCTCGGCGGTGCCGACACCGCCGCTGATGGCCACCGGCCGGCTCGGCCGCGCGCAGCTCGATGCGCTCGATCGGCAACTGGCCGACCTGTCGACCGAGGACGCCTTCCGGGTGCTGCTCGTGCATCATCCCCTGCATTCGGATTCGCGCATGAAGCACCTGACGGATTCGAAGGCGCTGCGCGCGGTGCTAAAACGGCGCGGCGTGGAGCTGGTGCTGCACGGCCACGATCACATCCACTCGACGACGTGGATCGAGGGCGCCGACCGGCAGATCCCCGCGATCGGCGTGCCATCGGCATCGGCACTGGCGCACCGCAATTATCCGGCCGCGGCCTACAACCTGTTCTCGATCTCGCGCGACGGCAACAAATGGCGCTGCGTGCAGACCGTGCGCGGCATCGACGCCGATTTTCGCGTCACGCAGATCAAGCAGACGACGTTGACCTAGAGATTCTTCAGGCTCGCATACAGCGCGAAGGCGAACAGTGCGGCCGCGCCGAGCAGGAATCCGAGCACGAACATCCAGAAGCCGCGGCGGCGCGGCTTCTTCGGCAGCTCCGGCTCGACGATGGGAGTTGCGACCATCGCGTGCTCGCGCTCGATCATGCGGCGCGCGACGTAGTCGGTGACGGCATCGACGATCACGGGCACATCATGCGACTCCGCGAGCACGATGCGGCCGAAGCGGGTGTCCTGCACGAAGCGGTAGATGCGCTTGTCGCGCCCCATCACGATATGCGCCACCACGTCGATCCACAGCCGCGGCGTCTCGCCCTGGCTGACGCCGCGGTCGAACAGGTCGACTTGCGCGGGCATCTGGGCGAACAGGGGATCGAGCGCCTCGTTCATGATCTCGAGGCGGGCAACCTCGGCATCGCGCAGTTCGACGACGACGCCGGTGCGATCGGCAGCCTCGATCCGGGCCTGTCGGAGCGCGTCGCGCAACCGCGTCGGTCGCGGATCGCGAGCTTCCTTGCCGGTATTCTGCGCGTCTGACATCGCCTGCCGCCTTTGTCCCTGAAGGTGTGAGCTCACTTAACCTATCAGCAACCATGATCGACGCAAAGTCTATTTGTTTACAATGGGTTAGCGGGCGATAATCGCGAACTCATTGAGCTGCGCCCTCGCCCTCACCCCTTCGCTGTCACGAAACGGTTGAAGAAATTACAAGCGGCCCCACCCGGTTTTTTCCGGATGGGGCCGCCTGTCCTTGGGCTTCCTCAGATCGTATTAGGCCGAGATGCGGGAGGGCTCCTCGACGATCGAAAAGCGCACGCCGGCCTTGTGACGGTTCTCTTCCGAGACCGTGCGCCAGGCATCCTCGGCCTCCTTGCGGGTCTTGAAGGGTCCCTGCACCTGGGCCGAGCCTTCCACGAGCTTGTGGAAGTTCATCGAACCGAACTCGCCGCCAATCACCCAGAAATTGCTCTTCGTCATGACTAGTCTCCTGCT
>PNLC01000087.1 GCA_013822885.1 Bradyrhizobium sp. | reverse complement strand
GGACGTGATGTTCGACTTCCTCAAACCCCATCTCAAGCCGGTGCAGGCGCCGCATCCGCCGATCGGCGTCGCCGGCCTTTCCAAGGGCTCGGATACGCTGAAGCTCGCGGGCGAGCGCGGCTACATCCCGATGAGCCTCAACCTCAACCCGGCCTATGTCGGCAGCCACTGGGAGTCGGTCGAGATCGGCGCCGCCAAGACCGGACGCAAGCCGAAGCGCAGCGACTGGCGCATGGTGCGCGAGGTGTTCGTCGCCGATACCGACGAGGAAGCGTGGCGGCTTTCGGTCGGCGACATGATGGGCCGGATGATGAGCGAATACTTCCTGCCGCTGCTCGGCCATTTCGGCTTCAAGGACTACCTCAAGGCCTCGCCCGACGTGCCGGACTCCGACGTGACCGCCGAATATTGCGCGCGGAACAACTGGATCGTGGGATCGCCGGCGACGGTTACCGAGAAGATCGAAAAAATCTATCACGAGGTCGGCGGCTTCGGCACGCTCCTGGTTTTCGGCTTCGACTACAAGCACAAGCCGGAGGCCTGGCATAACTCGCTGCGCCTGCTGAAGCACGAAGTGATGCCGCGACTGAAGCATCTCGACGCCGACCTGATCAAGGCGGCGTGAGGATGGTCGTCATTCCGGGGCGATGCGTCAGCATCGAACCCGGAATCTCGAGGTTCCGGGTTCGCACTTCGTGCGCCCCGGAACGACTCGATTGATTTCCGCTCAATTCGCCTTCGCTGTCGGCGCTACCGGCCGGACCTGCCAGAAACGGATCAGGCGGCGGGCGTTTTCCAGCGTCAGTTTCCCGTATTGATCGCGCGCCTTTGCCAGTTCATGGCGGCCCATGGTGCCTGAGGTGAAGCGGCTGTCGAGGATGGCGGCGACGGTTTCCCATTTCAATCCGGCGACGCGGCAGGGGATCAGCACGCCATCGTCGCGCAGGCTCTGCATCACCGGGCGGATCACCTCGATGCTCGATGCGGATAGTTCGGCGAGGGCTGCGATCGTCTCGGGGTATTTCCGCTCTTTCGCAAATCCAAGCAATTCGGCCTCGGTGAGCTTGCCGTGTTTGGCGAGCGAGGCGACGAAGCGGGCGGCGGCGGTGAAATCGCGGCTGCGCGACATTTCCCGGTGGGCGCCGGAGGCGGCCGCGGCGATCGCATCGCGGATCGGCTCGAACATGTGCGGCGGCGCGCGCGACAGCAGCCGCTCACGAACGGCCTCGGTCGCGCTGCGCAGCAATTGTTGCCTGAGGTCGACCGGCAGGTCGACGCGGATTCCGGTTTCGACGGCGAGCGCTGGATCGGTCTCGGCCTGCTTCAGCACGATGGCATAACCGGCCGCCGACATCTTCGCGCCGGGATTGGAGACGAGCCGCAGGCTGACGGATGGATAATACCGCCTCAACAGCGCGTCGGTGACGACCTCGTTCAGCCACCAGCGCCCGGAGATCGCCAGCAAATGCTGCTCGCCCTTGGTTTCCGCGAGTTCGATCAGGTCCTCCGGCGTCAGCCGCGCGGATTCCGTCAGCACCGGTCGCGCGATCGTGATCTCGTCATGCCGCGCCAGCCTGCGGATCACGCCGGCCGGTGCCTGCTTCACGGAAGCGAGCTGCGTGCTCATCTCGGCGAGCGCGATGCGGGCGGAGACATCGGCCAGCGCGCGGATCTCGATGGTCTTGATCAGGCGCTCCAGCACGTCGCCGAACAGCTCGATCTGCTCGCCGGTATAACCGTCGGCCTGCATCAGGAACAGGTCCGTGACCCGCCTGACGGTTTCGAGGTGCTTGTCGGCGGAGGCGGCCTTGATGGCGGCCTCGACCTCATCGGTGATCGATAGTTCGAGCATCGCTCATCCTGAGCGTTGGAGCCGGTTCTGGCAGGTCTGAAAGCCTATGGGGAATAGCTGAATGGTTGGTAAAACCGCCGCTGTTCGCCCGACGCGCCTGCGCCGCGCGCATGCCGCCTTGCAAGCGCGCGCGGACCGTTGTGATCGGGCGAAAGCTGCGCTCTGATGGCCGATAACGACGAAACTTGAGGGAAACGCCGCCATGCTGGACCGACCGGGAGCGCCGCCCGCCGACGCACTCCGTGATACTACGGAGCGCTGGATCGAGGCGTTCGATGCCGCGCTGGCCGGCCGGTCGGCGGCCGGGCTGTCGGCGCTTCTTGTCGCAGACAGCCACTGGCGAAATCTGTTCGGCATCTCCTGGTATTTCGCAACCTTCAGCGGCAACGCGACGATCGTCGCCGAACTGCTGGCGCGCGGGGCGGAGGTGCGCGCGGCAAATTTCCGGATCGATCAGGCGGCACTCGCGCCGCGGAACGCCGTGGTCGGTGGTCGCGAGGTGGTCGAGGCGATCTTCACCTTCGACACGGCCAACGGCCCCGGCTACGGCGCGGTTCGGCTGTTGCGCCAGCCGGATGGACTCGCGAAGGCATGGACCATTTCCACCTCGCTCGACTTCGATTCCATCTGCGAGGCGCGCGCCGGCGGCGCCCCCGAATCCACCATCCGCGATTTCGCCGGCCCCGACTGGCTCGAAGCGCGGCAGGCGGAGGGTGCTTACGATGACCGCGATCCCGACGTGCTCATCGTCGGCGGCGGCCATGCCGGCATTTCGGTCGCGGTCGAACTCAATCGTATCGGGCTTTCCGCGCTGGTGATCGATCGCGAGGAGCGCATCGGCGACAACTGGCGCCTGCGCTATCGCGGGCTCAAGCTGCACAACAAGACGCCGGTCAATCATCTGCGCTACCTGCCGTTTCCGACAACCTTTCCGGAGTACATCCCGAAGGACAAGATCGCGAACTGGCTGGAAAGCTACGTCGACATCATGGAGGTCGATTTCTGGACGCGCTGTGAGTTCGAAGGCGCAACCTACGACGATGCCTCGCAGCGCTGGACCGCGCGGCTGACGCGCGAAGGCGACAGCCGCACGCTTCGCCCGAAGCACATCGTGCTCGCGACCAGCGTCAGCGGCACGCCGAGCATCCCGCGCATCGAAGGCATCGAGGGCTTCAAGGGCGAGGTGCTGCATTCCAGCCGGTTCAAGGCGGGTAAACAATGGGCCGGTCGTCCCGTGATGGTGTTCGGCACCGGCACCAGCGCGCATGACATCTGCCAGGAGCTGCAGGCCGCGGGCGCCGACGTCACGATGATTCAGCGCAGCCCGACCATGGTCGTCAATGTCGAGCCGGCGCAGCTCTACGACAAAACCTATCTCGGCGACGGCCCGCCCATTGCGTCCCGTGACATCCTCAATTCCGGCGTGCCGCTGCCTGTCATGAAGCTTGCGCACAAGCTCGTCACCGATGAAGTGAAGCAGCTCGATGCGCCGCTGCTGACGCGGCTGGAGGCCGCCGGCTTCCGCCTCGAATACGGCGAGGACGGCACCGGCTGGCCGCTGAAATTCCGCACCCGCGGCGGCGGCTACTATTTCAACGTCGGCGCCTCCGAGCTGATCGCCGACAGCAAGATCAAGCTGGTGCAGGCGGCCGACATCGAGGCCTATGTGGCCGATGGCGTGAAGCTGCGCGACGGCACCACGCGCAAGGCCGATCTCTTCGTGCTCGCCACCGGCTACAAGGGCCCCGATCATCTGCTCACGCAGTTGTTCGGCGACGATGTCGCGAAACGCGTCGGGCGCGTCTGGGGATTCGACGAGACGACGTCGGAGCTTCGCAACATGTGGACGCGCACGCCGCAGCCGGGCCTGTGGTTCGTGGGCGGCGCGTTTTCGCAGGCAAGAATCTACTCGCGCTACATCGCGCTGCAGATCGATGCGATCGAGGCGGGGCGGTTGGCGAAGGCGGGGTGAGCGTTGTAGGACGTGCTCTATCCGCGTCATTGCGAGGAGCACTTCGCGACGAAGCAATCCATGCTTTTGACGTGGCGAGATGGATTGCTTCGCTTCGCTCGCAATGACGCTTCTCACGCCACCTCCGCCCTTTCCCGTCATCGCCCGGCTTGACCGGGCGATCCAGTAAGCCGCGCTCGCTCGGCTCGATCATGACTGCCTCTGGGATACTGGATCACCCGCCTTCGCGGGTGATGACAAGTGAGTATGGGTCCGCATTCTCGCGGCGCGTTTCGCCCGAGCTTTGCTCATCCTTCGCGCCCGAAAAATCAGGAGGGCGCAGGGAATGCCGGGTGCTTGCTGCACCCGCGGTCTCGTGTGCAATAGTGCGCAGAAGAAGCGCACACGAGCATACAGGTACAGTCGGAGCATTCCGGCATTCCCTGCGCAGTGGTTTTACGGCTTATGGCGCGCTCTCCCTGGAGACGAATTCCTCTTGCCTCCATCGCCGCCGGATTGAAGGCTGAACGAGTCCCGGTTGGGCTTCGCCGGCCTCCGGCGGCTTGACGCCAGCCACGGGCGCCAGGACCACACGCTTTTGCCGTCCGCTCACCCGTCTTCGCCAAGTGCCTTCGCCGGGCATTGTGCGCGCCGTCGACGTCCTGGTCGAATCCGAGAACAACGCCTTCGTCTGGCGCGCGCTGTTCGCTCACGGAAAGGTCCGCCCTGCAAACATCTTGCGCGCCGGGCATTGCCGCGGCCACCGCATCCCGCACCTACGTCCGTGACGATCGCGATACGCCCCTCCAGTGGGACGGGATGGCGGAGATTTTAGTTTTGATTTGCCCGACGGCGCGAGCGGAATATTTTTCGCGCGGGGGCTGGACAGGTTTTGGCGTGATTTGCCCGTCAGGCAGTCACACATGGCGTTGTTGCGTGTTCTTCTTCCTTCTCCCCTTGTGGGAGAAGGTGGCGCGGAGCGCCGGATGAGGGGTTCTCTCCGCGGAGACAGACCCCTCATCCGTCTCGCTGCCGCTTCGCGTCAGCGATCCACCTTCTCCCACAAGGGGAGAAGGGGGGCCGCGTCACTACGCCTCCTCCGCCGCATCCTCCGCGCTGGCGCCATGCCCCGGCGGAACGGGCATCGGGAACGGCTCGTACTTCGCCGGCATGTTCACCGGCCGATAGCTGGGCATCGCGTTCATGCGGTCGATGGCGGACTGGTGAATGATCGCCCCTTCCGGAATCAGCCGCGGCTCGGCGTCCGGGATGTAGTAGCCGAAATGCGTCGTTCGCGCCGGCCATTCCTTGTACTTCGCGCGCTTCGGCAAATATTCGAGGATCCACCACGCGCCGCGCAGCGACGTGTGCAAATCGCCGCGGATATCGGGCGCAACATAGGAGTACGGGCTGCTCTTGCGCTGAATGCCCCAGGCGAGCTGGTTGATATTGGCGGTGGTGAACTTGAGGTCGCATTTCATCGCCTCGTCGATCATCCAGAGCAGCGGATATTTGGAAAGCCCGCTTTGCTTTTCGGGATAGCCGCCGCCGATATCGGCATGCACGCCGGCGAACCACACCTGCAGAATATCCTGCGGCGCGGCATGGACCTCGTTGAAGCGGACGGGCTTCCAGGTCTGCGGCGCGTCCCACTTCTTCAGGCGGAACATGGCTCGGCGCTCGTCGATCGAGATCGCCTGCCGGAACGTCTGCACGCTCGGGTTCTGCAGCGTCCAGGCCAGTTCTTCCAGGCTCGGCCAGTAGAAGCGATCCGGCCGCGGCACGATCACGCTCGCGACCGTATCCCAAACGCCGACGAAGCGGATGGTGGGCCAGCGCGACGAGGTGATGCGCGCGAACTGGGCGGCGTTGTCGAACTTTGAGGGCGGAGTTGCGTCTTCCGCGGCGGCGGCATCGGTGCCTGGTGTGAGCTGCGCGCGCAGTTTTGGCGCCTCGTCGCTGGAGAACTGCTTGTAGGCGATCAGCCCCGAGCCCGCGAGATTGCCCTGCTCGGGCGTGATGAGCCCGATCTTGTGGATCAGCCCCGCCAGCACGCGCACGGTATAGGCGCCGCGGGAGAAGCCGAACAGATAGATCCGGTCGCCCGGCTGCCAGGTGTGGACCAGGAAGGAATAGGCCGCGAGCACGTTGTCATCGAGCCCATAGCCGGTGGCCAGCCCCAGGATGGCGTTGAAATCCTGCTTGAACTTGTGCCACGGATCCGGCCGCGCCAGCGTGCCGACCCCCGGATCGTAATAGACGAGCTGCCGCGGCTGCGTCTTCTCGGTCTTGCGCAGGCAGCGATAGAGCTTCAGCACATTGGAAATGTTCTCGGAAATCTCGTTGCCGGTGCCGTCGCAGCAGATGATGATGTTGCGCATGGGGGACTCGCGGGAGACGACGATGCCATCTTGGCGAGTATAGCAGGATTTAAAGGACCGAGGTCATGCCGATCGACATTTGCACATAGCGGAATACGACTCGTTAGGTAGCAGGGACGGGCACCGCGAGTTGCGCTGCGATGCTGTTGTAAATATCAACTTCTGAGCCTGGCGCGCGAATGGAGATCAAAAGAGAATACCGCGTTGCTCGATCCCATCGTTGCAGTGCAGGTTTCTCCTTCCACCAACCAGAAATAGGAAAAACGCCAACAGCGTCACGCTCGGCAAGCGCTGCCGCACTGCCGCGCCAAATATCTGAGTGGATCGATCCGCGATCACGTATCGGTCCTAGCACCCAACTATCTCCTCCAACTGTGCTCGTTGATCCTCCGGCCTCCTCATCCTGAGCGGCTCTGTTGATTCGCTGCCGAAACGCATCAATCGACTCGAGCGACCGTTTCACCGCAAACCGGAGGCTATGCGAAGCATAGCGATGTCGGCGCGTCCAGCCGCGCTCCCCTGGATTGGGTTCGATGAAGTATGACAGCGTAATCCGTAATTCTACGTCAGCGTCACCAAGAGCCGCCAACTCGGCTCGGGGCCATGGCAGTAGATGCAGGTTCATGTCCCGTGTCTTTATTTGAGAGCCGTCCTTCCGAAAAGGCAGCAGCGCATCTTCGACCATTAGCGTAGCGTCATCCATGGCACTCATGAGTGAACGCGTAAGATCAGGTACTCCCCAACCGTAGCGTCTCAGCAGGGAAAGTTTTTGCGCTTGAGATGTCACGGCATCAAAGCGCGTGCGCATCGCGGGTGTCCATTCGGCGGAGTGGACAATAAGACCGCGAATTGTCTCCGGCCAGAGCTCTGGGCGCGCACTCATGATGCCAGCGCTGAGATTTCCGCCCAATGCGGCGGCGCTGCTAGTATCCCCAAACGCATCAAATAAACGCACGTTCGGCCGGTAGTGGGTGCTAATCAACTGCAGGTCGTCGATCGCCGAGGCAGGGTTGAGTCCATCGTGCGCTAAGTTGCCGCCCTCGAAGACGACGTCAGGTCGAATAGGCCATTGTCGATCCCACGTTGTGGACGTACGGCTAGTTGGCGATAGGTCTCCTGCAGGCGCAACTGGAAGCCAGCCTGCATAGTCCGGGTCCGCAATCGTGATCTTATCCGTGCATGCTCCGAATACGAGCGCATTCCAAGCTTGAGCAGGGCTCTCAACCTCCTCTAGATCGTTGCGGTCGAGATAGTCAGAAGCATCGATATCTCCGCGCAAGTTACCGGCAGAGAGTACTATGAGGCGACGGCGATCTCCGCCGCCGTAGCATAATTGATCTACAGCCGCGGACCACGATGAAGGGCGACCCCGACTTAGGCCAACGTCGCTCGTTATAGCCATGCAGATCACACGCCGGCGTCGAGGGGCTTTTTGTTCGGCCAAATTGATGCCAGACGCGGTGATTGCGCCGTAAAGGTCTGGATCATTTTGTCCCGCCGGCGGCAGAATTTTAACAGTCTCAAGCCTGTGGCGCAGAGCTACAGGTCCGCCGTGGCTTAGTGCGGCTTCAATGTCACCATAAAGTGCAATCCCTGACATCAACGTGCCGTGGCCGTTCCAATAAGCACTATCGCCGACACCCCAGGCGCTGTCATATGAATGTTGGTCCACTGGATCGAGACCCGGCGCGATCAAAGGATGTGCTTGCGCCGCGCCACTGTCGAGAAGGCAGACTGCCGGAGCTATTGCGGACGGAGTGGTAATACGACCCGCAAGATTCGCGGCCCAATCCGCTTGCTCGACCGCATCCATTTCGAGAAAAAGTGAAGGTGTATCTTTGGCCAATCTTAACTCTGCCACAGCATCACTGTGTTGGATAAGTCTTTCCATCGTTGCTTCATCACCAAGGGCAAGGATGACGTCGCGTTCGGGGAAACTAATCGTGTGTGCCTTCGTCGCAATATTAAGACGTTCAGAAACGGCCCGGAATTCCTCCAGTCGACCATCACGAAGCCATACCTCCCACCAAGCCGGCAGGCCGGCAGTTGGGAAAAGTGCGATATCGTCCGTGAACAGGGTGCGCACGCCCCCCAACCGGACGTTATCAATGCGAGCGA
The DNA here is from genome assembly GCA_013822885.1 of Bradyrhizobium sp. GTDB lineage: Bacteria > Pseudomonadota > Alphaproteobacteria > Rhizobiales > Xanthobacteraceae > Bradyrhizobium. The sequence goes on along the minus strand of PNLC01000087.1, from coordinate 3,213 downwards.
TGAGATTTTCGTTCTTCGGCTTTCCAGATTTGTTTTTCTCGGTTCTGTAAGCCTCAATTCGCTTATCGTAGAAATCGGCCGCCGACTCCGGAACGAAAACCGTAGCCGAGATAGCATCTTCTCCCTCCGTGGAAGGTCGTACTGCGACAAGCTCAATTTCCTTTGGCTTGTTTTCGAGACTGTCGAGCGCTGTCTCGTGACCTGCTGGAATTTCGAACTGAAGATAGAAGCCGGCGGTTCCCTCCGCGACGCCCGCTTGGCGGCTCGCGATCTGAGCGCGAGCTTGGACAATCGCTTGATCCATGGCGCGCTTTAACATTCCGGCATGCGCTGCTCGCGCTCGAGCCGGAGGAAGTCCCGTTATGACGATTCGAGGCGACGTGTATGGCTCATTCTGACCGCCGCCTTCGAGGTGAAGGTGTGGACGATCGCGAGCAGTCGCCATGGCATCCTCAGCAGGGTCTAGAAATCAGCTTTTTTTCGTTCGCTTAGAGCCGTCATAAGTGCTGATGTTGTTATGACGTTATGCTCAGCAAGAACGGCAATCTTGGCGGCTTCATCTGCGGCTCGGGAAATCTCTGCTTGAGAAAGGCCCATGGCGGTATCGATCACGCTATCCCAAGCTATGTCTTTAAGCAGATAACCCGTTAATCGAGCTTCTAATATGCCGCGCACGACTCCAGCAGTCGGCAGACTATATTTGATCACATCGTCAAAGCGACGAAACAGAGCCCGATCAAGTAGCTCGGGATGGTTCGTTGCTGCGATAATTAAGCTAGGTCCGTCGTCATTCTCAAGGAACTGCAAAAAGGAATTGAGGACACGACGAATCTCCCCCACGTCGTTCGGCCCCGCCCGTTGCGTTCCAATTGCATCGAACTCATCGAAAAAATAAACTCCGCGCTGTAGCGCGATGGCATCGAATACAAGCCTTAGCCGAGCGGCCGTTTCTCCTAAAAGCTTCCCAATAAGGCCGTCGTACAGGACGGTAAACAACGGAAGCTTGAGTTCGCCAGCGATTGCTTCTGCGGTCATCGTTTTGCCGGACCCGGGCGGGCCAACTAGCAGCAGCTTTCGGCGTGGGGTCAGCGCGCGAGCGCGCAATCGCGCCTGCTGGCGTTGCTCCCTTAGTACGCGAGCGAGACGGTCGTGCAATTCAGGATCGAGGATCATGCTCGAAAGCCGGATGTCGGAATAACGAGCAGCAAGGAACGCGCTTAGCTCACCCTTGGGTTGGGCAAGCGGGACGGGTCCTACTCCTCTCCGTGCGACCTTGGCAGTTTTCCCCTTGGCGCTATCGATGAGTTCACGCAGTTCTTGCGCGAGCTTACCATGCCCTTGTCTTGCTTCGTGCGCAGCAAGCTGAGTGGCGATCGACAAAAATCGCTCCTCGTCATTGGCAATGTAGCTTTGCAGAAGTGCGACGATATGGCGGGACGTTGTCATGATGGAGAGTGGTCCATGGCAGTCGGTACCCAATCGGATAGATGCAACTACCCATTGTATCTTAAAATGGTGCCCGAAGCGCTAACGCGAAGCAATGGTCCACAGGTCCGAGAAAGCGCCAGCCCGCAAACAAAAGCGGCCGGGTCTTTCGACCCGGCCGCTTCAAACTCCGATTCGCCTATAAGCGTTGGCTCAGCTCGCCTTCTTCACGAACACCGGCTTGCCGACCTTCTTCTGGATCGCGCGCTTGAGATCCAGCGCGCGCGGCGAGAGCACCTCGGCCTTGGCCTTGAGCAGGAACTTATCGAGGCCGCCATTGTGGTCGACGCTCTTGAGCGCGTTGGTCGAGACGCGCAGGCGCACGTTGCGGGCGAGTGCGTCCGACATGAAGGTGACGTTGACAAGATTCGGCAGGAAGCGCCGCTTGGTCTTGATGTTCGAGTGGCTCACCTTGTGGCCCGTCTGGGGGCCCTTGGCCGTCAGTTCGCAGCGCCGGGACATCTTGCAAAATCCTCTTCCATCCCCGCCATAGGCGAGCCGCATATCGCGGGCCTCGCGGGGGTCCAAAATCGCGTCCATTTCCAGGAACCGCGGACGTATAGGGGGAGACGGCCATCCGGTCAAGGATTTTGGGCCCGGCCCGGCATATCGGGCGCGCTCCCGCGGATGTGATTGGCGGAAGTTTCATAAAGAGTTCCAGCCACTTGGGTGAACCATATAAACGGCGCAATCCCCGCTGACACCATGGCGTTGCATATAAGATTGAGGACTTTGCCGGCCGATCGCGGGGCGGCCATGCGGTCCGAAAGGCGTGCTTTCGCGATAACCCGCGTTGTTTGCAGGATATTTCTGCCTAAATGACCATTTGCTCGCGCCGATCCCGGGACTTTCATTTCGTGATTATTACACGCGCCATTTCGGCCCAATTCACGCTCGCGCTCGGCCTCTGCGCCGGGGCGTGGCTTTCGCTTGTCTCCCCGGCGGCCCTGGCGCAGGGACGGCTCGATGCGCAGTACGAGGCGACGCTGGCGGGCATCGCCGTCGGCAAGGGCACCTGGACCATCGAAATCGGCGACGACACGTTTTCGGCCGCGGCCCAGGGCGGCACCGCCGGGCTGTTGAAGGCGTTTTCCGGCGGCACCGGTGCCGGCGCCAGCCAGGGCCGGGTCGTCAACGGCGCGCTGGTCGCCAACGCCTATACCGCCACGACCACCACGCAGAAGAAGTCCGAAACCATCCGCATGGTGCTGGCCAATGGCGGGGTGAAGGATTTTTCGATCGATCCCACGCCGCCGGTCGATCCTGACCGGATCGTCGTCACCGACGCCCATCGCAGAGGCGTGCTCGATCCCATGACCGGCTCGTTGGTGCGCGTGGCCGGCAACGGCGAGGTGCTGACGCCCGACGCCTGCCGCACCGGCACCGGCATCTTCGACGGCCGGATGCGCTACGAACTCAAGCTCGATTTCAAGCGCATGGAAACGGTGAAGGCCGAGCGCGGCTATCACGGCCCGGCCGTGGTCTGCGCGGTCTATTTCACGCCAGTCGCGGGCTATATCCCCGACCGCCCGGTCATCAAATACCTCGCGACCGAGCGGCGGATGGAGATCACCCTGGTGCCGATCGCCGGCACCCGCGTCCTGGTTCCGTTCCGCATGAGCATCCCGACGCCGTTCGGACCGGCGATGCTGGAAGCGACGTCATTCGAGACCACCGCGGCGCCGCCGAGGGTGGCGAAGACGCAGTAGGAGTGGGTGCCCCTTTCTT
>PNLC01000086.1 GCA_013822885.1 Bradyrhizobium sp. | reverse complement strand
AGCCGTAGATCCATTCGAAATTATCCATCAGGCTCCACAGGAAATAGCCGCGTACCGGAACGCCCTCCGACGTCGCGCGCTGGAGCTGCCGCAGATAATTGCGCAGATACATGATGCGATCGAGATCGTAGATCTGGCCGTCGGCGCTGACCTTGTCCTCCGACGAGGTGCCGTTCTCGCTGATGTAGATGTTCTCGATGTTCCAGACTTTTGCCGCCAGCCGCGGCGCCCAGTAGATCGTCTCGGGGCCGACGCGCAGCCAATCCGAACTCATGTGCGGGAATGACGCGGGGAAGGGCAGCATTTTCCAGCCCGGCGGCTTGTCGGAGGCGGCGATGTAGAATTGCGGCGCGTAGATGTTGAGGCCGACGAAATCGTTCGGCGAGGAAATGATCTTCAGTTCGTCAGCGGTGAATTTCGGCGCGTTCCTGCCGGCATATTGCAGAAATCCGTCGGTGTACTTGCCTTCCAGGATGACGCCGAGGAAGCCCGAATTGAGTTCGCGCGTCGCGATCTCGGCGGCGCGGACGTGTTCGGGCGTGTCGAACGCCGGCACGCAGGTCGCGAGGTTTTCGGCGGGACCGACCTTGGTGCCGGCGCGCCCGCGGGCGCGGATCGCCTGCACGGCGAGGCCATGCGCGAGCGCGACATGGTGGCGGACCTGGTTGACGTCGGCATCCGGCAATTTGAGCCCGGGTGCATCGATCCCCAATCCGTAGCCGAAGGTCACGAACCTGCCGGCCTCGTTGATCGTGAAGATCGATTTGACGCGATCGGTCAGGCGCGCCGCCATGTGGCCCGCATATTCGGCGAACGCCTTTGACGTTTCGCTGGAGCGCCAGCCGCCGCGCCTGTCCTCGAGGGCCTGCGGCAGGTCCCAGTGATACAGTGTCGCGTACGGCTCGATGCCGTTCTTCAGCAACTCGTCGACGAGGCGATCGTAGAAGTCGAGTCCCTTGGGGTTCGGCGCGCCCGTTCCGTCAGGAAACACCCGCGGCCATGCGATCGAAAACCGGTAGGCCTTCGCGCCGGTCTGTTTGATGAGGCCGATGTCTTCCTTGTAGCGATGGTAATGTTCGTTGGCGCGATCGCCGGTGGTGCCGTCCTCGATCTTGCCCGGCGTATGCGAGAACGTATCCCAGATCGAACGGCCGCGGCCGTCTTCATTGACCGCGCCCTCGATCTGGTAGGACGAGGTGGCGGTGCCCCACACGAAATCCTTCGGGAAGCCAGCCGGCGCATGCCGGTCGGCTGACGATTGCGCGACGGCGCCGCCACGTGCTGCCGCGATACCGAGCGCGGAAAGACCCGCAAGCTTCGCAAGGCGCCGGCGCGAGAATTTTCCGAACATCGTCATCTCCGGTCAGGGGGCTTCAGGCTGCCGATCCTTCTCATGGATGCAGCGTCGCAACTTGATCTTGATACGTGAACAGCCTCGGTGTCGGCGTCAATGATGGATGATCCAGCGGCGCGATGACGCAGATCGGGATGAGGCGGCGGTGGAGCTATCGAGTGTCAGGCTGCTTCCCGAGGCTGAATCGGCCGCAGGTTCCCGGAAATGATTGCTGCGATTTAACTGGCTGATTTCTCCGGGGCGCGCGATAGCAGCCCGCGCGGCCAGCACCGGCGCGCCAATATTCGAGAGCGATGCCGGAAATCGAAATCACCGACGAGTGCCGGGCATTGATGGCGGCCGAGTTCCCGTTCGAGCAGGCCGTGCGGCGCTTGCGAAACGGCGAGTGGCAGATGCAGATCGATGCGGAAACGTGGCGGCGCCTGCAGAAGGTGCGGCGGCACGGCGAAACCATATCCGACTGCATCATCCGCGTCATCATCGTGACGCAACACAAGCGGGGTTTGCAGTAATCGCAAGCGTTGATGCGCGCCGCTACTGGCGGCGAGGCGTGCTGAATTCGAGCCTTTTTTTCAACAGATCGGAATCATTCGAAAGCTCCATCCATTGGGCGTCATCACACGTTGGCGGAAGAGAGGGCATTCGTCGTGACCAGAGGAGATTCCGTACCAGTCGTTATATCCGCTGTATCCATTGCCGTTGCCGTAGCCGTAGCCGTAGCCGTCCACGAATCCGGTTACGCCGATGCTTGGGCCGTGGAAGCCTCGTCCGTGGAAACCGCGTCCATGCAAACCTGGTCCATGCAAACCTCGTCCGTGGAAACCTCGTCCGTGGAAGCCGCCCCCATTGGGTTTGCCCCCATGGAAGTTGCTACCGCCGCCGCCGTTGTGGCCGCCGCCCCTGAAACCGCTGCCTTGGGCCGAAGCCGGGTTGGCGCCGGCTGTAGCGAAGGCGAATAGGGATAGAATAACTAGCGCTGCAATTGCTTTCGGTGTCATGGGAAAGTCCTCGGAGAAGCACTCGCGCTCCCGCAGCGCGCGCGATTGTGGTCACTTTGGCAGAGGCGTTGACAGAATGGCCCTGGACGTAAAGGAACATCCAAAGACGCCGACTTTGTGAACGGGTAGTCGCCCGACCAGCCTTCAGATTCACTCCGCGTAGCAGGAGCGACGCAGACCTGAAGCCGCAGCAGGCTATCGGTTTTCGGGGAAAACTGGTGCTGCCAGACAGGATTGAACTGTCGACCTCTCCATTACCAATGGAGTGCTCTACCACTGAGCTACGGCAGCATGCCCGGTATCAGGGGAATCGGCCAAAAGGCTCCCACTAGGCGGCCGGTTCTTGCCACAAGGGCCTCTCTGGCGCAAGCACGCGGGCGGGCTCGGGACGGGCCAAATTGGGCAAAAATCGGCGCTCTCCACCGGCGAACCGGACCAAGTCAAGGCCGATCCGGTTCCCGACGGCCCAAGCCACCGAATCATGATCCGAATGGCTTCGCCGGCCAAACCTTGCTATTCGCGCGAGCGGTAGCCGCCGCCAACAGGCGATTGCAACCCGACGACTCCGAACACACTATGTCCGGCAGCGCGGCGCGGCGTCGGGGCAGATCCTGTTTCGATCGAGGGAAGTTGGACGGACTTGCAATGACGGGCGAGCAAGGCAAGGGCGTGGGCAAGACCAGCACGGATGTGAAGGATTCACGACGCGACCGTCTCAAGCTGGCATTGCGCGAAAATCTCAAGCGGCGCAAGTCCCAGGCGAGAGGGCGCACCGATGCGGACGACGCATCTTCCGGAAGCCCCGATTTCCCCTTAGATGACGCCAGCGGAGAAAAGCCGGGCTCGTAACGTCCTGACAAAATTCACTCACGTCGTTCTGGCATGCTCTCTGCATCGTTACTGTTTCTCTTTTGGGCGGCGAAAATGAGTGCAGATATCACCGTGGATCCGGCGGCCGACGTCAACGCATACGTCTTTCCCCGTCACGACCAGACCTTCCCGACGCTGACCCCGCCGGAAATCGAGCGCATGCGCCGGTTCGCCGAGCCGCGCAGCTACAGGGATGGCGAAGCGCTGTTCGAGACCGGCAAGGTCGGCCCCGGTATGTTCGTGGTGCTGTCGGGCACGGTTGCCGTCGTCCAGCGCGACGGCCTTGGCCATGTCACGCCCATCATCGATCAGGGGCCGGGGCAATTCCTCGCCGAGATTGGCCAGCTTTCCGGTCGCCTCGCGCTGGTCGATGGCCATGCCGACGGCGATGTCGAGACGCTTCTGATCCCGCCCGATCAGTTGCGCGCGCTGCTGGTGGCCGAAGCCGAACTCGGCGAGCGGATCATGCGCGCGCTGATCCTGCGCCGGGTCAACCTGATCCAGGGCGGCGCCGGCGGCCCGGTGCTGATCGGGCCGGCCTCGCTCGGCGAGATGGCGCGGCTGCAGAATTTTCTGGCGCGCAACGGCCAGCCGCACCACGTGCTCGATCCCGCCGTCGACAAGGACGCCGCCGATCTCGTCGTGCGCTATGTCACCTCGCGTGCCGACCTGCCGCTGGTTGTCTGCCCGGACGGCCGGGTGCTGCGCAATCCGACCGAGGCGGCGATCGCGTATGCGATCGGCATGATTGGCGACCACGACCATGAAAAGCTCTACGACGTCGCGGTGGTCGGCAGCGGGCCTGCGGGGCTCGCCACCGCCGTCTATGCGGCCTCCGAAGGATTATCGGTCGCCGTGTTCGATGCGCGCTCGTTCGGCGGCCAGGCCGGCGCCAGCGCCAGAATCGAAAACTATCTGGGCTTCCCGACCGGCATATCCGGCCAGGCGCTGGCCGGGCGCGCCTTCAACCAGGCGCAAAAGTTCGGCGCCAACATGCTGATCCCGGTCTCGATCCAGTCGCTCGACTGCGGCCGTACCGATGGCGTCTTCGGGCTGGCGACCGACTGCGGCAAGTCGATGCGCGCCAGATCCGTCGTGGTGGCGAGCGGGGCACGCTATCGCCGGCCCGAGATCGCAAATCTCGAGAAATTCGAGGGGCGCGGCGTCTGGTACTGGGCCTCGCCGATCGAGGCAAGGCTGTGCACCGGCCAGGATGTCGTGCTGGTCGGTGGCGGCAATTCGGCGGGGCAGGCCGCGGTGTTTCTGTCCGGCCATGCCCGCAAGGTCTACATGATCATTCGCGGCGGCGGGCTCGGGGCAAGCATGTCGCGCTATCTGATCGAGCGCATCGAGGCGACCGACAACATCGAATTGATGTTCAACGCTGAAGTGGTGGGCCTCGAAAGCGATGACGACGCCGCGCTGGCGCGCGTGCGCTGGCGCAGCCGGCTCGCGCCGGCCGATGTGCAGGCGCTTGATATCCGCAATCTCTTCCTGTTCGTTGGCGCCGATCCCGCCACCGGCTGGCTCGATGGCTGCGGCGTGATGGTCGATCGCGGCGGCTTCGTGGTGACGGGCGCGCAATGCTCGCAGAAGGATGGGCAACCGGCCGCGCCGCTGGAAACGTCGGTATCAGGCGTGTTCGCGGTCGGCGACGTGCGCTCGGGCTCGGTCAAGCGCGTCGGCGGCGCGATCGGCGAGGGGGCGCAGGTGGTCGCCGCGCTGCACGGCTTTCTCGCCGACGCAATGAAGCCGTCGCTTTGATGCGGCCCGGAGTGAAGCGATGACGACAAAAGGCTGCAGCCATATCGCCGGCATTCAAACCGTCACCCCGAGCGCGCTTGGCTGCGAGGAGTGCCTCAAGAGCGGCAGCCGATGGCTGCACCTGCGGATCTGCCGCAGTTGCGGCCACGTCGGCTGCTGCGACGATTCTCCGAACAGGCATGCGACCGCGCATTTCCACGCGACCGGCCATCCCGTGATCGAGGGCTACGATCCGCCGGAAGGCTGGGGCTGGTGCTATGTCGACAAGGTGATGTTCGATCTGTCGAACCGAAAAACTCCACACAACGGACCGATACCGCGCTACTACTGATTCCTCTTTCAGCGAAGAATGAGGAATCTCACGTGCAAGGCTCGCCGAGAACGCTACGCGCCATCGTTTCCGTCATGTGGATGGCATTATCGGTCTTATTGATCCCATCGAGCGCTTCGTTCGCGCAGTCACTTCAGGAAAAATCTGCGCCTCAGAGCAAATTCGCCGAAGCCAACGGCGTCAAGCTACACTATCTGGTTGCCGGCAAGGGTGACCCCGTCGTGCTGCTGCATGGCTTTGCCGAAACCAGCCATATGTGGCGGCCCCTGATCGCAAAGCTTTCCGACAAGCACACCGTGATCGCTCCTGATCTGCGCGGCTTCGGCCGGTCCTCGGCGCCGGAGGGCGGATACACCAAGAAGGCGATGGCGCAAGACATCCACGCCTTGGTGAAAGGCCTCAAATACGACCGTATCCGGCTGGTTGGTCACGATATCGGACTGATGGTCGCCTACGCCTATGCGGCGCAATACCCCGACGAAGTCGACCGGATTGTGCTGATGGAAGCGTTTCTGCCCGGCGTTGGAGAATGGAATAACGTTTTTCTGCTGCGCGATCTCTGGCACTTCCACTTCTTCGGCAAGACCCCGCTGGCGCTGGTCACTGGTCGCGAGCGTGTTTATCTCGAACATTTCTGGAACGACTTTGCCGCCGACGCCACGAAATCCGTGCCGGAAGCCGATCGCAAATTCTATGCCAAGGAGTATGCCAGGCCCGGTCACATGAAGGCGGGGATGGAGGTTTTCCGCGCCTTCCCGCAGGACGCCGTCGAGTTTGCAGGCTTTGCGAAGACCAAATTGTCGATGCCGATGCTGGTGCTGTCAGGCGAGAAGGCCGGCGGTCCGTTCCTGATCGAACAAGGCAGGATGGTCGCGACCAATGTCGAAGGCGTATTGGTGGAAGGCCGGGGACACTGGCTGATGGAAGAGGCACCTGATCAGGTGATTCCCAAGCTGGTCGAATTTCTCAACCGCTGAAATTCGCGCAGCTTTGCCGTCTTGTGTGACAGCCGTGCAAATATTTCGTGCATCATACTACTTTGGTTGATGCGTCATTCCTTCGCGCACATGCCTGCATTGCCTGACCTGCGCGCGATGCGTGTGGAAATTTTCTGCGCCCCGTCGTAACGTCTGGAACTATTCCAGTTTGGGGGCGCATCGATGATATTGGGGATGAGTGTAGCGACGTTCGTGCTGGTGCATGTGGTCATCAGTCTGATTGCAATCGTCGCAGGTTTGATCGTGATGTTTGGAATGCTCGGCTCCAACCGGATGCCGGTGTTGACCGCCATCTTTCTGTTTTTCACCATTCTAACCAGCGCCACGGGCTTCGTGATTCCGCCGCTGGTGACCGAAACGCTGCTGCCTTCGCACCTGTTCGGCTTCCTCTCCTTCATCCTGCTCGCCATCGCCTGCGTTGCGCTGTACGGCATGAACCTCGCCGGCGCGTGGCGCTGGATCTATGCGGTCACCGCGCTGCTTTCGCTTTACCTCAACGTCTTCGTACTGGTGACACAGAGCTTCCTCAAGATACCCGCATTGACGGCGCTGGCGCCGGGCAATCCGCCCGCCGGACCGGTGTTCGCGATTGCGCAAGGCATCGTGCTGGTGTTCTTCGTCGTCATGATCATCGGCGCCTGCCGGCGCTTCCGTCCGAAGTGAGGCCGCTTATTTGAGTCGTTCCGGGGCGCGCGAAGCGCGAACTATGATGTGCAATTGCACATCCCAGAATCTCCAATCTCCAGATTTCGGGTCCACGCGACGGCGCGTGTCCCGGAATGACGGCGTAACAGTGTAACAGCAAGAAGGATTTTTCCCCATGCCCACCATCACGACAAAAGACGGCGTCGAAATCTTCTACAAGGATTGGGGCAAGGGTCAGCCGATCGTGTTCAGCCATGGCTGGCCGCTGTCGGCGGATGACTGGGACACCCAGATGATCTTCTTCGTCAACAACGGCTTTCGCGTCGTTGCCCATGACCGCCGCGGCCACGGGCGCTCCAGCCAGGTCAGCGATGGCCATGATATGGATCATTACGCCGACGACCTCGCGGCCGTCACCGCGCATCTCGACCTGAAGAACGCCGTTCACGTCGGCCATTCCACCGGTGGCGGCGAGGTGGTGCATTACATCGCCCGCCACGGCGAGAGCCGGGTGGCGAAGGCCGCGATCATCAGCGCAGTGCCGCCGCTGATGGTGCGGACGCCGGCCAATCCCGGCGGATTGCCGAAGGAAGTCTTTGACGGACTTCAAACGCAGCTTGCGGCGAGCCGCACGCAATTTTATCGCGATCTCGCCGCCGGTCCGTTCTACGGCTACAACCGGCCGGGCGCCAAACCTTCCGAAGCCGTCATCGAGAACTGGTGGCGTCAGGGCATGATGGGCGGTGCGAAAGCGCATTACGATGGGATCGTCGCCTTCTCGCAGACCGATTTCACCGAGGACCTAAAGAAGATCACCGTGCCGGTGCTGGTCATGCACGGCGACGACGATCAGATCGTTCCCTACGCCGATTCAGCGCCATTGTCGGCTAACCTTCTGAAGAACGGCACGCTGAAGACCTACAAGGGCTTTCCGCACGGCATGCCGACCACGGAAGCGGCCACGATCAATGCCGATCTGCTCGCCTTCATCAAGGGATGAGCGGAGCCCGCCCTGGCATGAAAGCCATCCTGTTCGGCGCCACCGGCATGGTCGGGCAGGGCGTCCTGCGCGAATGTCTTATCGATGCCGGCGTCACGGAAGTGCTAGCGGTCGGGCGCAGCCCGGCCGGGGTGCAGCATGCCAAGCTGCATGAAGTCCTGCACGACGATTTCATGGATTTCTCGAAGATCGAATCCCAGCTTGCCGGATTCGACGCCTGCTTCTTCTGCCTCGGTGTCTCCTCGATCGGCATGGATCCGGAGCGCTACCGACATCAGACCTACGACGTCACCATGGCGGCGGCAAAGACACTGGCGCGGCTCAACCCCGGCATGGTGTTCACCTACGTCACCGGCAAGGGCAGCGATTCAACCGAGCAAGGCCGGCTGCGCTGGGCCCGCGTCAAGGGCAAGACCGAGAACGATCTGTTGAAGCTGCCGTTCAAGGCGGCCTACATGTTCCGGCCATCGGGCATCCAGCCGCTCCACGGCGTCAGGTCGAAGACCGCCTGGATCAATGCGGTCTATGCGGTCACCGCGCCGCTGCTGTCCTGGATGGTGCGCGCTACGCCGAACCACATGACCACGAGCGAACAGCTCGGCCGCGCCATGATCAAGGTCGCGCGCGACGGCTATCCGAAGCCGATCCTGGAGAGCGAGGATATCAACGCGGTATAAATCCGGGTCCTCAACGTCACGAGGTATCGCTAACGCCGGCCGATTCGTCCGTTGATGACGCCACGCGAACGGGAAATCGCCGTCGGCAGATCACGTCGCGTCCGGCTGTGCCAGCGGATGCGCCCTGGCGAATTCGGGCAGCGCCATCGCGGTCTCGAAGATGCGCTTCACGGTCGGCCAGGTCGAAAGATCGATCTGCTGGGTGACCGCTGCGGTGACGTGGCCGACCATGCAGATGTCGGCCAGTGTAGGCTGATCGCCATGGCAGAAGCGGGAAGTGTCCTTGTGACCGGCAAGGTGTCCCTCCAGCGCAGCCAGCGTCTCGATCGTCCAGTGTCGCCGCCACGCTGCCTGCTGCGTGTCGCGCAGGTTGAGTTCGTGATCGAGATAGCGCCGCACCCGTGGCGTCAGCAGCGGATGGCCCTCGCAGGCGACCATCAGCGCCAGCGCGCGCACGCGGGCGCGCCCGGCCGGATCGGACGGCAGCAGAGGCGGGGCCGGGTATTTCTCGTCGAGATATTCGAGGATCGCCAGCGACTGGAACAGCGTGGTGCCGTCGTCCTCAACCAGTGCCGGCAGCGCCATCTGCGGATTGATCCGGCGATATTCGGCCTCGTGGTGCGCGTTGGCGTCGATGTCGACGAACACGACGTCAACAGGAACATTTTTCAGATTGAGCGCGATGCGCACGCGAAAACTCGCCAGCGATCGCCAGAAGGAGAAGAACTTCATGGGGGGCTCCACATTCTCTTCCCCTCTCCCCTTGTGGGAGAGGGTGGATCGCCGTCGCGAAGCGGCGGCGAGACGGGTGAGGGGTTCTCTCCGCGGATAGAGACCCCTCATCCGGCACGGACTTCGTCCGCGCCACCTTCTCCCACAAGGGGAGAAGGGAAGAAAGCGGCTCTACGCCCCAACCGCCTTCTTCCGGTACGCCAGATGCACCGCGCAATTGCACCCCGGCGGGTGCGAAGCGACGTCGTTGGCGGGGACGGTTGCCATCGGTGCCGGCTCCTTCGCGCCCAGCGAGGGAATGTAGTTCAGCACCGGCGCCAGCCAGCGTTCGGTTTCTGCGACGCTCATGCCCTTGCGCGCGGCATAGTCCTCGACCTGGTCGCGCTCGATCTTGCCGACGCCGAAATAGAAGCTTTCGGGATGCGAGAAATAGAGCCCCGATACCGACGAGCCCGGCCACATCGCAAAGCTCTCGGTCAGCTTGACGCCGGCCGTGTTCTCCGCATCGAGCAGGCGGAACAGCGTCGCCTTCTCGGTGTGGTCCGGCTGCGCGGGATACCCGGGCGCCGGGCGGATGCCGGCATATTGCTCGAGGATGAGCTGGTCGGACGCCAGCGCCTCGTCCGGCGCGTAGCCCCAGAACTCCTTGCGGACGCGCTGGTGCATTCGTTCCGCAAAGGCTTCCGCGAGGCGGTCGGCCAGCGCCTTGCACAGGATTGATGAATAATCGTCATTGGCATTCTTGAAGCGGTCGGCGACCGCGTCCTCGCCGATTCCGGCGGTGACGACAAAGGCGCCGATATAGTCAGGCACGCCCGAGGCTGCCGGCGCAATGAAATCAGACAGCGCGGCGTTGAAGCGGCCTTCGCGCTTTTCCAGTTGCTGGCGCAGCGTATGGAAGGTCGCAATCTTCTGCTTTCGGCTGTCGTCGGCGTAGACGGCGATATCGTCACCATCGGCATTGGCCGGCCAGAAGCCGATGGTGGCGCGGGCCTTGAACCACTTTTCCTTGACGATGAGGTCGAGCATCTTGCGCGCGTCGTCATACAACGAGCGGGCGACTTCGCCGATCTTGGGGTCGTCGAGAATCGCCGGGAAACGTCCGGTCAGTTCCCAGGTCTGGAAGAACGGCGTCCAGTCGATGTATTCGGCGAGCTCCGCGAGGTCGTAGGCGTCAAAGCTCCTGATGCCCAGAAACGCCGGCTTCTTCGGCGGTGTCTTCACAAAGTCGGCCTTGACCGCGTTGGCGCGGGCATCAGCCAGCTTCAGCCGCTTCTTGTCGGCCTGGGCGCGGAAATGCGCCGCGGAGATCTTGGCGTACTCGGCGCGGATGTCGGCCGCATAGGCCTCGCGCTTACCGGGGGACAGCAGCGATGACGCTACGCCCACGGCACGGCTGGCGTCGTTGACGTGCACCACCGGGCCACCTTTGTAGTTCGGGTCGATCTTCACTGCGGTGTGGACGCGGCTGGTCGTGGCGCCGCCGATCAGCAGCGGCATGTTCATGCCCTGCCGCTCCATCTCGCCGGCCAGAAAGCTCATCTCGTCGAGCGAAGGCGTAATCAGGCCGGACAACCCGATGATATCGGCGCCCTCGGCCTTTGCGGTCTCGATGATCTTGTTGGCGGGCACCATGACGCCGAGGTCGATCACCTCGAAATTGTTACATTGCAGCACGATGCCGACGATGTTCTTGCCGATGTCGTGGACGTCGCCCTTGACGGTGGCGAGCACGATCTTGCCGGCGGCGTTGCGGCCGTCGCTGGTGACGCCGTTCGCAAGGTTGCGCGCCTTCTCCTCTTCCATGAACGGCATCAGGTAGGCGACCGCCTGCTTCATCACGCGGGCGGACTTCACCACCTGCGGCAGGAACATCTTTCCGTCGCCGAAGAGGTCGCCGACGATGTTCATGCCGGCCATCAGCGGGCCTTCGATCACGTTCAGCGGTCGCTCGACCGTCAGCCGCACGGCTTCGGTATCGGCTTCGATGAATTCGGTGATGCCGTGCACCAGCGCGTGGGACAGCCGCTTCTCGACCGGCCATTCGCGCCAGGCCAGATCCTGCTCCCTGGTCTGCTTCTCCTTGCCGCGGAATTTTTCGGCAAGCGCCAGCAGTCGCTCGGACGCGCCGGGATCGTGGTTGAGGATGACGTCTTCGCAAGTTTGGCGCAGTTCGGGG
>PNLC01000085.1 GCA_013822885.1 Bradyrhizobium sp. | reverse complement strand
ACCCGAAAGCCGCGACTTCAGATCATCCGTCACGCGCGCGCAGGCGGCCAGGAAATAGAAATATTTGCCGCTCGACCTGTCGAGGATCCGCAAGCCCAGCGTATCTCCCGCGCTGTCGCCGCCCGCCGGATGCGCCTTGCCTTCGAGATACCATGCGCCCTTGCCGGGAACCTCGAACGGGAGGACCTCAATGCCGGACGGCGAGCCGTCGGGCAGTGCAGGCTCGAATGCCTTGTCCACCTCGATCGGCTGCCGCTTCACGTTCTCAGCGCTGAGCACGTTAAAGATGCTGTTGGATTTTAGAATCGCAAGGACTCGCTGATGCGCATAGAGCGTGAAGGGCGAGCCTTCACGCATCGACAGCAAGCCGGCGACGGCGTCGATCTCGCCATTGGTCAGGATCACGCCCGCGATCGGGCTGTGCCGGAGTTGTCCTGCCTTGGGATGAAGCTGCGACGTCGCGATCAACTGCTGGCGTAGGTCGGGCGACGCATTGACGAGAAACCAGTGCATACCGTCGGCGCTGAACGCGATCGAGGCCTGGGTGCTTTGCAGTTCGGGATGGTCGCTTCGCGCCTTCCGGCACACCTCGCATCCGCAGTTCCACTGCGGAACGCCGCCACCTGCCGCGGCGCCCAGGACGACGACGCGAAGCATGATTCCGTCTCCTGGAGATTCAACGCCTGAACGCAAAATAGACGCGAGGTGGACTTAGGCTCGGACATGCTCCCGCAATTGGGAACGTCTCAGGCCCGAGGTCCACCTGCGCAAGGTCAGAAAAGGCGCTGCCGCTTACTTGCGGGTCGCGCACATATACATGTTGATTTCCATGCCGACCGGCACTTCAACAATCTTGGGTGCTTTCCAGGCCATCTCGTTCTCCCTTGATACCGGACGATATTCCGCCCATCGGGACTAAATTACTTCGGATCGAAAAGTTCGCCAGTTAAATCTTTTGCCTTGAGCCCGGCAAGATTATGCTGCATCGCGAAAGGGTTTCACGCGGTTGTGCGAATTCGCGCAGTCAAAACAACGTGGGATCATGCGTTTTGCGGTTGTTCGCAGCGGTTCGAATGGTGATTTTAGATCCTACGGATGGAGCGCTACCGGCTCCAGCAAGGAACCGTGAAAACTAACGGGCCCGGTTGCGGGCCTCCAACTGGAGCTAGGTTTCCGCCGATGCCGCGATATTTCTTCAACACCCGTATCGGCGATGAGCTGATTTCCGATCCCGATGGCGAAGTTCTCAGGGATCCCGATCGCGCTTGGGAGATGGCGCGCGCCATGATCCGGGAACTGCTCAAGACTGATGGCGCCGACGGTGCGCTACTGAGTGCGACCATCGAGGTGACCGACGACGACGGCGAGATAGTGCTCGAGTTTCCGTTTGCGGAAGCGATCCTTGATGCGCCCGGCGGGCCCATCACGCGGCACTGACGCTGCGCCCAAGTCTTCCGCTGCGTCCAAGTCATCCCGTACTGCAACTTCCGCTCATCTGTTTCCGATTGCGCATCGGAAGATAAATGTCGGACAGTGCGATTCCGGAAAGCCACCGGCGCCTGCTTCGTTTGGGGGGCGCGCAGCGAGGCTTCCGCGAGGGAAAAAGCCCATGACAGGTCGTTCGTCGGTGCCGCGCGGCCTGTTGCTGGCCGGTGCATTCTTCAGTGCGTTCACACTGACCGCCGTTGCCCAGCAGCCCGCTGCACCGCCGGCCGCAGGTGCAGTTCCTGCAGCCGCGCCCGCGCTTCCGCCGGGTTCCCCCTTGATCGGACGTCCCGCAGGTAGCGAGGCCGCCGCCAGGCTCGCGCCAATCGAGCAGCCGCCGATTCCGGCCGCGCCCGACAAATTGCCCACGGCGAAATTGAAGGTTCCGGCCGGCTTCAACATCGAGGTCTATGCCGCGGGCATGGCGAATGCGCGTTCGCTCGCCCTTGGAGACAAGGGCACCGTGTTCGTCGGCAGCCGCCTCGTCGACAAGGTCTATGCGATCATCAACAGGGACGGCAAACGCGAGGTCAAGGTCCTGGTGTCCGGTCTCTATCGGCCGAACGGGTTGGCGTTCAAGGACGGCACGCTCTACATCGCCGAATTGTCCAGGGTCTCCCGGATCGAGAAGGTCGAGGATGTCCTGGACAACCCGCCGAAGCCGACCGTGATCTTCGACAAGCTGCCAATGGACGAAGCCCATGGCTGGAAGTTCATCGGCATCGGTCCTGACAACAAGCTTTACGTTCCGGTCGGACAGCCCGGAAACAACGTGCTGAACGACGACGAACACGGCCTCATCCGCCGGATGAATCTCGACGGCTCGGGCGACGAAGTGATCGCCCGGGGCGTCCGCAATACCGTCGGCTTCGACTGGCATCCGCAGACCAGGCAGCTCTATTTCACCGACAACGGCCGCGACTGGATGTCGGAGGACGTGCCGGAGGACGAACTCAATCGCGTCACCGGGGTCGGCGAGCATTTCGGCGCGCCGTTCTGCCTGCAGGGCAACATCGCCGATCCCGAATTCGGCTGGGGCAAGTCCTGCAGCGAATTCACCGCGCCCGTCGGCCTGCTGGGGCCCCATTCCGCTGCGCTGGGTATGCGTTTCTACACCGGCAGCATGTTCCCGAGGGCTTACAGGAACGTCGCCGTCATCGCGCGTCACGGGTCCTGGAACCGGTCGAACAAGGTCGGCGGCGACCTCGTCATCGCCAAGCTGAACAGGGACGGCACGATGAAGTCGCTGGAGCCGTTCCTCACCGGTTTCGTCGAGGACAACAAGTATATCGGTCGCCCGGTCGACGTGCTGCAGCTCAAGGACGGCTCGCTGCTGGTTTCCGACGACTGGAACGGCGCCGTCTACCGCATCACCTACGGCAAGCCGAAGGTGGCGGGGAAGCAGTAGCCGTCCGACTCCTCGACCGCGATCCGAAAAGTGTCCACGATATCTCCGAACACCCGTCCACCATGTCCCCGGTCTGAACAAGGAACGGGGAGAGGGAGTAACGCGCCACAAAGTCCCGCGCTGGCATTGCACGGCCCACGGCGCTAAAAGGGCGGCAATCGAACGGAGTTTTGCATGCAGGATCTGTGGCGCCTGTCGGCGGCCGAATTGGCTTCCCTGATCAGGTCGAAGAAAGTCTCGGCAAAGGAAGCGGCGACCGCGGCGCTGGCGCGGCTGGACGCGGTCAATCCAAAAATCAACGCCGTGGTCGACCACAGGCCCGCGGAGGTCCTGGCGCAGGCGGCCGCCATCGATGCCGCGATCGGACGGGGCGAAGATCCGGGACCGCTGGCCGGCGTGCCGGTCACGGTAAAGGTCAACATCGACCAGGAAGGCTTTGCAACCACAAACGGTTTGACGCTGCAGCGCGACGCCGTTGCGAAGAGCAACAGCCCGGTGATCGACAATCTGCGCAGGTCCGGCGCCGTCATTCTGGGCCGCACCAACTGCCCGGCGTTCTCCTATCGCTGGTTCACCACCAACCTCATTCATGGCGACACCAAAAACCCGCGCGATCCCGGCATCACCCCGGGCGGCTCGTCCGGTGGCGCCGGGGCTGCGGTCGCCGCCGGCATCGGCCACATCGCGCACGGGACTGATATTGCGGGATCGATCCGCTATCCGGCCTATGCCTGCGGCGTGCATGGCCTGCGGCCGACCATTGGCCGTATCCCGGCGTTCAACGCCGCGCTGCCGGAGCGGCCGATCGGCCCGCAGATCAGCGCGGTTTCCGGCCCGCTGGCGCGCACCATCGGCGATCTCAGGATCGCGCTGGCGGCGATGTCGGCGCAGGATTACCGCGATCCCTGGTGGGTGCCGGCGCCGCTGGAAGGTCCGGCGATGCCGAAGCGCGTCGCGATGTGTCTCAATCCCGGCGGTCTCGACCCCGTGCCCGAAGTGAAGGCCGCCGTCGCGGACGCCGGCAAGCGGCTGGAACGCGCAGGCTGGACCGTCGAGGAGATCGCCGACACCCCGTCGCTGCGTGAGGCCGCCGAGCTCCAGACCAAGCTCTGGCTTGGCGACGGCTATGAGGCGCAACTCGCTGCCGCCGAGCGCGAAGGCGATCCCGGCGCGCTGGCCTGCCTGCGCGGCAACAGGTCGAAGGTGCATCCGTTCGATCTGTCCGCCGCGCTGACACGGCGCGCGACCTTGACGCGCGAATGGCTTGCGTTCCTTGAAAAATATCCGGTGCTGCTGATGCCGGTATCAGGCGAATTGCCGTTCCCCGATCATCTCGACCGCAAGGACGATGCGTCCTTTGCCCGGGTCTGGCACGCGCAATTGCCGCAGATTGCCATTCCCTTCATGGGCCTTCCGGGGCTGGCGGTTTCGACCGGGCTGGTGGGGCGGATTCCCGTCGGCGTGCAGCTTGTCGCCGGCCGCTACCGGGAAGATCTTTGCCTTGCTGCCGGTGAGGCAATCGAGGCCGGCGGAACACCGTCGGCGGCGATCGATCCCGCCGGCTGACTACGAGAGACCACGATGCCAGGCGTTTACGATTTCACGGCGCAGTCGCTTGCCGGCGAGGAAGTGCCGCTGAAGCGGTTCGAGGGTCAGGTGCTCCTGATCGTCAACACCGCGAGCGCCTGCGGATTCACGCCGCAATACAGGGGCCTCGAACAGTTGCAGCGCGAGCTTGGGCCGCGCGGCTTTGCGGTGCTGGGCTTCCCCTGCAACCAGTTCGGCGGGCAGGAGCCGGGTGACGCCAAACAGATCGAGGCGTTCTGCGAGACAAAGTATGACGTGACGTTTCCGATGTTCGCCAAGATCGACGTCAATGGCAGCCAAGCGCATCCGCTGTTCAACCACCTCAAGAACGCCAAATCCGGGCTGCTTGGTCCTTCGATCAAATGGAATTCACCAAGTTCCTGGTGGATCGTTCGGGCAAGGTGGTCGGGCGCTACGCGCCCACCGCCAAGCCTGAGGCAATACGAAAAGAAATCGAGGCACTGCTGTGAGCGAAAAAACCGAAACCACGAGCGACGCTTTTCCGGACCGCTTATCGACCAATCCGAGCAGTCCTTACTACAATGAGGAGCTGCTTTCGCGCGACGTCGGCATCCGCTTCAAGGGCGCCGAGAAGACCAATGTCGAGGAATATTGCATCAGCGAAGGCTGGGTCCGCGTCACCGCGGGCAACGCCAAGGATCGCTACGGCAACCCGCTGACGATCAAGGTGCACGGCCCGGTCGAGCCGTATTTCCGGGATGCGCCGAAATCCTGAGGCGGTCGCTCCCGCCGTAGTAGTCGTCATCCCCGCGCAGGCGGGGATCCAGTATTCCAGAGGCCGCAGTGATTGAGCCGAGAAGGCGCTGCGTACTGGATACCCCGCCTTCGCGGGGTATGACAGCGGTGGGTATGTCGCTCTTTCCGCAATGACGACGTGAACCGAAAGCCAAACACCATGACCGTCCGCATCGTCGACGTCTGCGAAATCACCAAGCCGATCTCCTCGCCGATCCGCAACGCCTATATCGACTTCACCAAGATGACGACGAGCCTGGTCGCCGTCGTCACCGACGCCGTCCGCGACGGCAAGCGCGTGGTCGGCTACGGCTTCAATTCCAACGGCCGCTATGGGCAGGGCGGGCTGATCCGCGAACGCTTTGCGCCGCGGCTCAGGGAGGCCGATCCCAGTGCGTTGCTCGATGCCAGCGGCGACAATCTCGATCCGGACAAGGTCTGGGCCGCGATGATGTCGAACGAGAAGCCCGGCGGCCATGGCGAGCGCTCGGTCGCGGTCGGCACCATCGACATGGCGGTGTGGGACGCGGTGGCCAAGATCGCGGGCAAGCCGCTGTTTCGATTGCTGGCCGAGCGCCACGGCCTGAAGGCCAACCCGCGCGTGTTCGTCTATGCGGCCGGCGGCTACTATTACCCGGGCAAGGACCTGTCGGCGCTGCGCGGCGAAATGCGCGGCTATCTCGACCGTGGCTACAACGTCGTGAAAATGAAGATCGGCGGCGCCCCGATCGCCGAGGACCGCGAGCGCATCGAGGCCGTGTTGAAGGAGATCGGCAAGGACGCGCAGCTTGCCGTCGACGCCAACGGCCGCTTCGACCTGGAAACCGCGATCGCCTACGCCAAAATGCTGCGGGAGTATCCGCTGTTCTGGTACGAGGAGGCCGGCGATCCGCTCGACTATTCGCTGCAGGCGGCGCTGGCCGAATTCTATCCGGCGCCGATGGCGACCGGCGAGAACCTGTTCAGCCATCAGGACGCGAGAAACCTGATCCGCTACGGCGGCATGCGGCCGGACCGCGACTGGCTGCAGTTCGATTGCGCGCTGTCCTATGGGCTGTGCGAATACCAGCGCACGCTGGCGGTGCTGAAGACCCACGGCTGGTCGCCCGCCCGCTGCATTCCCCATGGCGGCCACCAGATGTCGCTCAATATCGCCGCGGGCCTCGGCCTCGGCGGCAATGAGAGCTACCCGGACCTGTTCCAGCCCTATGGCGGTTTTCCGGACGGCGTTCGCGTCGAGAACGGCCACATCACCATGCCGGACCTGCCGGGCATCGGGTTCGAGGGCAAATCCGATCTCTACAAGGAAATGAAGGCGCTGGCGGCGTAGGGCCGGATGCCATAGGAAGGGCCGGAATCGGTGGCCCGGCCGGGCGTTCGCCCTGCCGCGGATCATGGATTTTTCGGGCCGCCATTTCACTGTTCATCCATCGCTGAAGGACGCCGCGATCTTGGCCACCCCGCTTCCCCGACTCTCGCTTGCCAAGGACAAGATCCGGGTCTTGCTCCTCGAAGGCGTCAACGACAGCGCCGTGCAACTGATCGAGACTGCCGGCTACTCCAACATGACGCGCCTGCCCAAGGCGCTCGAGGGCGATGCGTTCAGGGAGGCCATCAAGGGCGTGCATCTGCTCGGCATCCGCTCGCGCACGCAGATCACCCCGGAGGTTCTCGACGCCGCGGACCGCCTGATTGCGATCGGATGTTTCAGCGTCGGCACCAACCAGGTGGACCTGGACGCCGCGCGCCGGAGCGGCATTCCGGTGTTCAACGCGCCGTTCTCCAACACGCGCAGCGTGGCGGAACTCGTGATTGGCGAGATCGTCATGCTGCTGCGCCGGGTCGTGGCGCGCTCCAACGCCGCCCATGAGGGGCGTTGGGACAAGTCGGCGGACGACAGCTACGAGGTGCGGGGCAAGACGCTCGGCATCATCGGCTACGGCAATATCGGCTCGCAGCTTTCCAACCTCGCGGAAGCGCTGGGCATGCGGGTGATCTTCTACGATCACACCGACAAGCTTCGCCACGGCAATACCGAGCCGACCGCGAGCCTGCATGAGCTGCTGGCGCAAAGCGACGTCGTCAGCCTGCATGTGCCGGAAACCGCCGCCACCAACGGGATGATCGGACGCGAGGAGATTCGCGCGATCAAGCACGGGGCGTATTTCATCAACAACAGCCGCGGCACGGTCGTGGACCTCGATGCGCTCGCTGAGGCGTTGCGCGAAAACAGGCTCCGCGGCGCCGCGGTCGACGTCTTTCCGGTCGAGCCGCGTTCGAACGCCGAGCGGTTCGTCTCGCCGCTGCAGGGGCTGGAGAACGTCATCCTGACGCCGCACATCGGCGGTTCGACCGAGGAGGCGCAGGAGCGCATCGGCGCCGAAGTCGCCCGCAAGCTGATCGACTACAGCGATTCCGGCTCGACCATGGGCGCCGTCAACTTCCCGCAGGTTCAACTGCCGCCGCGGCCGGCCGGCACGCGTTTCATCCAGGTGCAGCGTAACCTGCCGGGCATGCTCGGGCGTTTGAACGAAGTGCTGGCACGCCATGCCGTCAATATCGCCGCGCAATATTACGAGACCGCCCACGACGTCGGCTACGTGGTGCTAGACGCCGACGCTTCGGCGGCCGACGGCGAGCGCGTGCTCGCGGACATCAGGGCGCTGGAAGGCACCATCCGTGCCCGGCTGCTTTATGAGTACAAGATCTGAACGGGTAGCGTGACGGCTACGCACTTCTCCGGATCATGCGCTCGCTGGCTTTGGCGTCGATGACAATCTCATCGGCTGCGCCGCGCCGTACATCAGCGTACGCCATAGCCATTCGACCGGGCCGTAGCGATAGCGGCCGAGCCACCACGCGCTGAAAGGAATCTGCACGAAGTAGACGGTGAGACCGATCGCCAGCGCGCTGGTAACCCCGAGCTTGCCGAACAGGCCGAGGCCGTAGCCGTAGAAGATCCAGCCGAGAATGACGGATTGCGCGAGGTAGTTGGTGAACGCCATGCGCCCGACCGGCGCAGCCCAGCCGAGCAGTCTCTTTCCGCGCTCGGCTATGGCGATGCCGATGATGGCGGCGCCATAGCCGAGTGCCAGCACGATGGTGCCGAGAGGCTCCGCCAGGGCGTCGATCCGGCCGCCTGCGATCAGGCGGCCGGCATGGCCGAGGATCAATGCCGCGCCAAGGCCGATACAGGCGGCGGCGATCGAGAACAGTCGATCGCGTGGCTGATGTCGCAGGATACCGGTACGCCAGGCGAACGCGCCGAGAAGAAACAATCCTATCGTGCGCGGAAAGATATAGGCGTGCAGGTAAGCGAAAAGCGGAATCTCGCGGAGCCGGAACGCCAGCACTTCGAGGAAGCCGCCCGTCGCATAGATTCGGTTGGCATCCATGACATCCTGGGCAAGCGCGGCCGTGCCGGGCCACAATCCAGGCGGCGGAAACGCTTGCATCGCAAGGTACAGCCCGAGAGACGCCAGCGCGGCGACAGCCAACAGCCAGCGCGGTCCGAACAGGAACGGCAGCACGATGAATCCAGCGAGTGCATATTCGGTGAGAATGTCGCCGTTCCAGATCAGGCAAAGGTGGATGAGCCCGAACGCGAGCAATACGGCGAGCCGGCGCACCAGCAGCGACGCACGCCGCTCGTTCTGGGCCAGCCGCTCGAACTGGATGGCAAGGCCTGCTCCGAACAGCAGCGAAAACAGCGCCAGTGCCTTCAACTCGACGGCCAGCGTCAGGATGGCTTCGATGGCGCTGTCGAGTGACGAGAAAGATAACGGAGGCTTGGGAAATAGGAACTGCTGGAAGATCGAAACGCGAAATATGGTCACAACGTTGATCGCGACGACGCCCAGCAACGCCAGGCCCCGCAACACGTCGATGGCGTCGATCCGCTCGGAGGGACCTGTCGGCCGGGGAGGTATGGCGCCATCGGCCATTGCAGCCTCATTCCAGTCGAGCGGCGGAATGAAGACCCCAGTGCCGCTCTACGACAGCCGCATATCCAGAAGCCGCCGGCCCTCGGTCTTGAGCATTTTCTTCACCGCGCTTGAAGCGGCGATCTCGCCCTGGTTGGCGTAGGCCTCGTGGTTCTTCTCGATGTCCTCGAGCCGGTAGAGGTAATTGACCATGATGCCGGCGGATTCGCGCCGGCCCTTGGGCGAGAGGTCGCCGAGCCAGTCGATCTTCTCCAGCCGCGCGCCGTTGCCGATATGGAAGCGCGCCACCGAATCGATCAGCCGGCCCTTTGGCGTGCGGGCTTTCAGGAAATAATGCGCCGCCAGCGGCTCAAGCACCGCGCGCAATTGGGCGGTCAGTTCCGGATTCTCGAACCAGTCCGGTCTGTCGAGGCTTTCCAGCAGCGTGCGTTCCTCGGCGGTGACCGGAACATCGTCGGCCTGCTTCAACCACTGCATGAAGCCCGGTACCGGCGACAGCGTCACGAACGTATCGAGCTTCGGCAATTCGCGCCGCAACTCCTCGACCACCTGCTTGATCAGGAAACTGCCGAAGGAAATGCCGCCAAGTCCTTTTTGCGTATTGGAAATCGAATAGAACACGGCGGTGCGCGCCCGTTCGATCGGCACCGGCTGCCGCTCGGCGGCGAGCAGGGGGGCGATCGCGGTCGGGATCGTCTCGGTCAGGGCGACCTCGACGAAGATCAGCGGCTCGTCGGTGAGTTGCGGATGGAAAAAGGCGTAGCAGCGGCGGTCGATCGGATCGATGCGGCGGCGCAAATCGTTCCAGTCGTGGATTTCGTGCACGGCCTCGTAGCGGATGATCTGTTCCAGAATATTGGCTGGCGTCGACCAGTCGATCCTGCGCAGCACGAGAAATCCCCTGTTGAACCAAGAAGACAATAGATGCACGACGTCGCGGTCCAGCGCCGCCAGATCCTTGTTGCCCTTCATCAGGGCGAGCAGGTCGGCGCGCATCGCCACCAGGTCGCTGGTGCCGCCGGGGGCGCGGTTGAGCCGGCGGATCAACTCCTGCCGCCGCGGCTCTGAAGCGAAATGCAGGTCGCTGGCATCGGTATCGTTCGGCTGCGCGCGCCAGCTCTCGATCGCCCGCGACAGCTTTTCGCGGTCGGGACCGAAATCCCTTGCCAGCGTTTCGAAGAACGTCAGCCGGCCGGCGGCGTCGAGATCGTGGTAACGATCGAGCACGTCGCGCGCCATCGCTGTTCCCGTGGCTTCGCCCCGGCCCGACAGCAGCGCCTCGCATAATTCGAGCAGCCCCGAGGCGTCCTGGCGAGCGACGGACGGCTCGCCCCGCCGAAGCAGGGTGCGGCCGCGCTCTGATATCGTCGAGAGCAGGTCGGAAAAGAAGGCGTTGGCCATGCGCTGGGTCAATTCCAATGAGTTTTGCGGAATCTTACACGGGATTTTGTGCGCTGCCGATCACAATCATGCTGGGATCATACGTAAGTATGTCGCGGCTATCCCGATAGAATCATTCAAGCCTTCGCGGCGAATTCCGTCGGTGTTTTGCCGGTGACCTGCCGGAAGGCATGGGAGAAAGCCGGGACGCTGGCATAGCCCAACTCGGAGGCAAGCTGCTTGACCGAGACGCTCGTATCCGTCGACAGCCTTTCGATCGCGGCTGCGACGCGGGCGCGCTGGCACCAGCTCTTGAAGCTCAACTGGGTCTCCGCCGAGAACAGCCGCGACAGCGTCCGCGCCGAGGTGCCGACCTCGCGCGCCAGCGCCTCGATCTCGTGGACGGCGGTCGGGTCCGCCAGCACGATATCGGCGGCGCGCCGGCAGCGCGGCTCATGCGGCAGGGGCACGAAGGTCGCGGAATCCTCCGCCCGGTGCAGTTCGAGCATGGCGAGCTGGATCAGGAGCGCGGTGCGGTCGGGCGTGTTGTGCTCGTCGAACAGCGCCAGGATCGCCTGGTGCAGCAAGGGTGATACCCGCACCACGAATTCCTGCGCCAGGCTGGCACTGCGCTGTTCGCGCTTCAGCCAGGCCTGATCGAAATACAGCGTCCGCATCTCGATATCGGCCAGCACGTCGATGGCATGTTCCGATAACGCCGGCACCCAGACGGCCCGATCCGGCGGCACCAGCCAGCGTCCCTTCGGCGTGGTCACCTGCATGGTGCCCCTGGCGGCGTAGACCAGCTGCGCCTCGCGGTGCATGTGGGTGCCGATCCGATGACCCTTCCGGTAGCCGTTCGCGATCATGTGGATGCCGTCGCCGGTCGAGGTGAGGCGTCCGATAATGGCGGCAATTGGCTTTTCGGCGATATTCATTGGCGACATCCCGTCAGGACATCCCCGTATAACCTATTTCGGAAAATTGCGGGATTCGGGAATCG
>PNLC01000084.1 GCA_013822885.1 Bradyrhizobium sp. | reverse complement strand
CCGGTTCGCCGGCGTCGTGGAAAGGAAACATCCGCGGGCCCTCGGCGGCGTTCTCCAGGAAGCCGAAGAAAGTGCGGAGCTGGGTCGACGCTGCGCGCGAGACGAAAAATCCGCATCTTGTCGAGGGTACCTTCCGGACCGGCACGCAGTCGCATGCCTGCCTCGAGCCGCATGCGGCAGTGGCGCGTTTCGACGGCGACCAGCTCACCGTGCACGTTTCGACACAGGCAGTGTTTCACGTGATGGAGCTGATCGCCAAGCGCTACAAGCTCCCCCACAGCAAGGTTCGCGTGATTGCCGACCATGTCGGCGGCGGCTTTGGTTCGAAGGGCGCGCTTGGCGTCGAGACGACCGCCGCGATCGAGCTGGCGCGCGAAGCCAGGGCGCCGGTCAGAGTTGCCTATGACCGGCACGAGGAACTTTCGGTGACCGGCTACAGGCCGGCGACGGAAGTGAAAATTGCATTGCTGCCGTCCGAGCAAGGCGAACTGAAAGCCCTTTCGCTGACCGCCTATGCCGACACCGGCGCCGCGACCAATTCCACCATCGCGGCACTTGCCCGCCTGATCTATCCGGCGGAAGCCAAGGAACTGGCCGATTTCGACGTCATCAGCAATTTGCCGGCGGGTGCACCCTTCCGCGGACCCGGCGGACCGCCGATGGCGTTCGCCGTGGAACAGGCGATCGACGAAGCGGCGCTGCGGATGAAGGTCGATCCGATCGCGCTGCGCAAACGCTGGGACCCCGACCCCAACCGCCAGCGGCTGTACGATTGGGCCCAGGACCTCGAAGTATGGCGCCACCGCAAGACGACCGCATTGCAGGGCGGCCGCTATCGCCGCGGCATCGGCGTCGCCACCGGCTACTGGCTCTATCTGTGGCAGCCCGGCTCCAAGGTCGAAGTGGCGGTGAAGGGTGGACGGCTGGTTGCGAGCACCGCGACGCAGGACATCGGCACCGGCACCCGCAGCGTGATCGCCAATGTCGTCGCGCAGGAATTCGGCATCGAGCCGCATGAGGTCGAGGTGAGGATCGGCGATTCCAGATTGCCGGAAGGACCGGGGTCGGGCGGCAGCCGGGTCACGGCCTCGGTGATCCCGCCCATGCTGCTGGCAATCAAGCAGTTGAAGGAAGCCATTCAGCAAAATGCGAAGCGGAAGCCGGTCCCCGGCTCCAATGCGCCGTGGCGCGACCTGCTCGCGGCCTCGCCCGACCTTGCCGCTTCCGGGGTGCGGCCCGAGGACAGCAAGCAAATGGCGCCGGGCATTCGCTCGCCGCTCAAGGAGGTAGGCCTGCTCGGCATGATCTTCGGCTGGATGATGCGGCGCTTCTCCAACCTTGCGATCGGCGCCGGCGTGCCGAGCTCGGTACAGGTCGTCGAGGTGGAAGTGGATACGTGGCTCGGCCATGTACGTGTTCTCAGCGTTCACACCGGCATCGCCGTCGGCAGGATCGCGGCGCCCGCGCTGGCGCGGAGCCAGGCGGCCGGCGCCGTGATCCAGGGCGTCGGCTACGCGCTTCATGAAGCCCGCGAAATCGATTCCCGTACCGGCGATATCCTCAGCGGCGGGATGGAGGACTACCGCATCCCCGGCATCGCGGACACGCCTGTCATCGACGTGCATTTCGACGAAGGCGGTTTCGATCACGTGCTCGGCGGCAGCGTCGGCATCGGCGAGGTCGCAACCGTGCCGACGTCGCCGGCGATCGCCAACGCCATCTGCAACGCCACCGGCATCCGACCGACCGAACTGCCGATCCGTCCCGACCGCCTCATCGCCGCACTCAAAGGGAGGGCCGCCGCATGACACCGACAGCCATGACCGCCACCACCCGCGCGGAATTCCGCGCCGCCGGCACCGACCTCAGCGAACGGCGCCGCAGCGGCGTCTCGACGGGACCGCTGATCGACATAGCAGCCGCGTCGGATGCGACCGGGATGCACTGGGGCGAGGACGGGCGCCTGCGCATCGGGGCGCTTACGACCATCGCCGCCATCGCCGCAGATCCGCGCGTTGCCGCGGCCTATCCCGGCCTGGCTGCATCGGCGCATGGCCTCGCGACGCCGCAGATACGTCATCTGGCGACACTGGGCGGCAACCTCGCGCAACGCTCGCGCTGCTGGTATTACCGCAATCCGCACATCGCGTGCCTCAAGAAAGGCGGATCGGATTGCCCCGCACGCGCGGGCAATCATCTCTACCATGTGGCGTTCGATCTCGGACCCTGCGTCGCGCCGCACCCCTCCACCATGGCCGCGGCGCTGCTTGCGTATGATGCGACGGCTGTGACCGATCAGCGAAGCGGGCTCGCGATCGGCGACGTCCTTGGCGACGGCACTGATGGCACCGTCGATAACGCGCTGCTTCCGGGCGAGCTAATTGGGAGTATCGAGCTTCCCTCCCCGCTAAAGGGCGAGCGGGCGCTGTACAAGCGCGCGATCAGCCGCACCCATGCCGAATGGCCGCTGGTCGAAGTCTGTGCCCGCGTCGTCATCAAGGACGGGACTTTCGAATTCGTCCGCCTCACCGCCGGCGGCATCGCCCCGGTCCCGCTGCGGCTCGCAGCGGTCGAAGCCGCATTGCAGGGCAAGCCCGCCAACGTGGCCACGATCGCCGTTGCCGCAAAACAGGCGACCTCAGGCGCAAAGCCGTTGCCGATGACGGGATACAAGCTCGATCTGCTGAAGGGTGTGGTGCAGGATCTGCTGGAGCGGCTGGTGGAGAATTAGGCAATCTGCGTAGGGCAGATTAGCGAAGCGTAATCCGCCGCCTCGCGCAGAATAATTCGCAGAATAATTCACTGTCGCTCGCCAAAATCCCCGCTTGCTTCGCTGTCGCCTGCCCAGTCATGCGGAAATATTCCAGTGCGCACGTCGCGATGAAACGAGGAGTACGGCCAGTCCTGCACGCGTGTTACCAGACCGTGCTTGAGCGGATTGATATCGCAATATTCGACGTGGCGCGCATAATCCGCTTCATCGCGGATCAAGTGCTCCCAGAACCGGCGTTGCCAGATGCCGCGCTCTTTACGCGCTACACGAACCGCGCTGAGCGGTTCTTGCTTCGGCAATGCTCTTGCGAAGCGATTTTTGATTAGTCGCCAGCGCGTCGAAAAGTCGGAATCACCGGGAGGTAAGCTCCAAACCGCATGCAGGTGATCGGGCAACACTACGAATGCATCGATGTTGAAGGCACGGCTCTGACGTGTTGAGGCAACGGCTCCGCGCAAGGTCTCGATCTGATCGACGAGCAGCGTTTGATTGCGGTCGAGTAGGTTGACCGTGAAAAACCAGCTTCCGCCCGGAACGAACGTACGACGATAATTCGGCATAAGGTCCAGGATAGCACAATGCCGGCGTATGGGAGCCGTAGATGGCGGATTACGCTTCGCTAATCCGCCCTACGGGAAAAACATCAATGATCCTCGAACTCGTCTTCCTCGTTGACCCGGTTGTTGCCGCCGAACCAGCGCGATACGGTTTTTCGGCCGGACGATCCGGTTGAATAGGGGTCGCGTGAGGCATAGCCGTTACGCTGCCCTGCCCGCGCCGCGACCGCGTCGCCTGACGCTGCGGCCGGCCGGCAGATGGTGCGGCCGGAGGCGCGCCGCATCAGGTCGACGTGGATGTGATCCTCGTGATGGGAATTGGACCCCGGCGCCAGCACGGTGTTGAACTGCTGGCATGCGGACGCCTGCACATCGCGAAGAAAGCCCTGCTCCTCCGGCATGCCGCGCCAGCCGCCCTTGACCGTGATGCGCCGGCCGTCGGCGAGCGTGAAGGCTGCGATATCGAGCGCGTTGCCGAAGGCGTGCTCGGAAATATGTGCATGCGGATTGCCATTCATGCCGCGGCAGGAATAGGCGGAGATCTGCTTGATCTCGACGACCCGCACGCCAAACCAGCGCATCGACGCCGGCTGAACCGAATCGGTGAGCCAGCGGTCGAGCGCTGAAACGATCGGACAGGCGAGCGTCGCCGCGGGCTTCATCGAGACCTGGCCGAACGCGCTGACGGAATTTCCCTGCGCAGGACCTAACCGAGGCAAGGCAGGCGCAGCAGCAGGCGGCTGCGAATAGGATGGCTGCGAATATGGGGCGGACGACGGCGCCGGGTAACGCTCACGCGGGGGATAGGATGGTGCGGCCATGTATCCGCCGCCGCGCGGGTCGCGCGATTGCGGCACGCCTTGCTCCGGTACATCGATGTCATCCTCACGGGAACGGACACCGGGAGCGGAAAGCGAGATCGGCCCACTGGATGGCGCGGCATAGCTGGGCTGATAACCGCCGCCCGAATAACTTCCCTGACTATTTCCCTGATAGCTTCCTTGGGAAGGCGCCGCAGCCGGCGCGCGCGCGACCGGCCAGCGGGGCTGGTTGCCGATATTGCCGGGCGGCCGCAGGCTTTCGTCGGCAAAACCGAAGCTGCCGATGTTTTCACCAAGCGCCGCGACCTTGAGCGGGTATTCCGCGCCACAAACGCCGGGGCCGGAAATCGGGCTGATACGGACCACCTCCGCGGTCTCCTTGACCGCGCCGGATTTCAGGCAAGCGACTTCGGCCTCGGCCCGCCAGGGCGCGCGCTCGGCGGATTGAAAGAATCCGCGGCCGCAGCCCGCCAGCGATACGAGGACGAAGGAGCCGACGAGATACAAACGAACTCCGCGCGTCATCCGACGCACGTTCGACCAATATATTTAAAGACTCTTCAACATGTTGAGTTTACGAACTTTTCATCATGTCGAGCGGAACTTTAGGCGCTCGGAATATCGGGTTGGGCAGCAACGCTGACTTTTTCGGCCGGGAACGACTCGCTACGGTCAAGAGTTATTTGCGGGCACGACGTGAACAGAGGGAGCATTCCCAATGGATTTCGTAAGTCCACTCGTAGGCAGACTGAGCGTTGTAACCGCGTACGTCGCAATCGCTTTCGTCGGCGCTATTGTGCTCGGCGTGTTCTAGGACTCCCCGTCCAGATATGGACCTTCTCGCCCGGTGGGTAACTCCACCGGGCGTTTTCGTGGAAACTGTCTGCGCCTACGAACGCGGTTCGGTCGACGCCTGCCGCGTGGTCACCACGCTGTCGGTACGGCCCGCGACGCGGCTCCAGTTGTTGCCGGAGCAATAGAAGCGGCCGAGCGCGCAGGCTTCGACGCGAAGCGTGTTGATTCCCTTGACAGCCATCGTCCCGTAATAGGTCTCGCCGGATTTCTGGCTGTAGACGCTGCCGGACCACTGCCGGCCGGTCTTCGGCTTCATGTTGATCAGGATCGCCTCGCCCTTGTCGTTCGAGGATGCGTCGAGGACATAGCCGCACAGCGCATTGCCGCATTTTGCGATCCGCACTGTGCCCCTGGCTTCCGTCAACCAGTCGCCGATCGGCGAATCCGAAACCTGTTCCGCGGCGTCATGCGAGACCCTGATGACCTGTGCCGGCGCCCGCACCGGCTCGACCGGTTTTGCTACCGGTGGCGGCGGCGGCGCCAGGGGAATGGAGATCTGTGGGACCGGCGGAGGCGCTGGCGGCGGCGCGACGATCTGCGTATCCGATGCGGCCGGACTGTAGACGGCCGGCGGCGAGGCAACGACCGCCTGGGCTGGCGGCGCGGGCGCCGGCGGCGGTGGTGGCGAAGTGGTTCGCGGCACCGGGGCCGCCGTTTTCGCCGGCGTCACATCTTCGCGATCAGAAAGCGATCGGCTGCGGCCATTGACACCGGAGACCGACACCGAGGCGCAGGACACCGAGCGGCAATGCCGCGAGGATTCGATGTGGACACGGTGGCCGCCGAGCTTGAACGAGATCGAACCAGCGGCAGATGCGGACGAGCAGAGCGCCAGCAGCACGGCGAGAAAACACAATCGCTTCATCGGACCCTCCGCTGGCGATGCCGGAGAAAAAACTGCGCGGGAGAAACCCTAGGCGGCGGAAGGCCTTCCCGATGTGATTTGAATCACCGTGCAAATCCGTTGCGCGGGCTATGAGGGCATTGTGATGCACATCACTGAAGTTGCCCCGGGCGACGCCTAGGGTCCGGGCAAGTTCACCGCCACCGTTCACAAGCCGCTCAGGAGGCCCTCATGAAGAAGCTCTACATCCTCGCCGCGTTTTTGATGGCCACCACCTCGGCCCATGCCGGCGGCATGACGCTCCAGATCAACGGCGAGCGCATTCGTGTCGAAGCGCCGCGCAACTGCAACGCGCTCTCCTGCATCAAGATCACGGCGCCCGGCTACAATGGCACGATCGGCAATATCGATCTCAAGGGCCTCGGCTCCAAGAGCAAGGACGATGACGTCGCCGACACCGCCCCGGCGCAACCGGCGCCTGCTCCAGCGCAGGCCGCAGCGCAACCGTCGGCCGCCCCAGTTGCGACACCACCTGCGCCCGCACCGGCCCCGGCAACCGCCACATCCACCGCACTTGCACCGGCCGCGCCGCCCGCTCCGGCTCCGGCGCCAGCACCCGCCACTGCGGCCGCACCCACCAGCCAGCCGGCGCCAGTTGCCACCGCCGCGACGGCAGCCGCGACCTCGCCGCTCGGCATCTGGGCCACCGAGGACAACAAGGGCAACGTCCGCATCGAGGAATGCGGCACCGGCCTGTGCGGCTATGCCGTCAACAGCAACGAAAAGATCCTGATCAACATGAAGCCGCAGGGAGCCAAGTGGACCGGCCGGATCCACGATCCCGACAGCAACCGCAACTACGACTCCACGATCGCGCTGAAGGGCCCCAATACGCTGAAGGTTCAGGGCTGTGCCTTCGGCGGCATGTTCTGCGGCGGCCAGACCTGGAAACGCGTCAGCTGATTTCTCCCTTTCGGCTCGACGCGCAAAGGCCCTGTGGTTCGCCACAGGGCCTTCTTCATTCGCCTAGGCGGCCGTCCGAAACCTGATCTCGCCGTTATGCAGGAAACAGGTCTTGCTGAAGAGGCGCAGATCCAGCGGGTTCGGCAATCTGACATCTTCCAGATCCGGACATGGTTTGACCGCCGGATCGTACGAGCGATCGATCTGCGAGATGAAGACGAAGATCAGTCCGCGATCCCGTGCAAACGATTGCAGCGCCCGGACCTGAACCATCAGTTCCGGATTCTCGCGCTTCTGATCGAGCAGTTGCAGATAGTCCACGACCACCAGAGTGCCGGGAAGCGCATCGGCCAGCCGCTTGACGATGTAATCCGAACTCAAATCGTCGGAGCTATCGAATTCAAACAGCGCGGCAAAATCCTTGCGCTCCACGCCGATGGCACGGAAACGATCCAGCATGTCCTTTTCGGTATATTCGAGCGTGAAGAACACGCCTCGGCTGCCGGACCTCATCGCTTGCACGGCGAGCTCGAGGCTCATCAGGGTTTTACCGTGGCCCGGGCGCGCGCCCACCAGCACGAGATCACCGGGGGCCAGCCGTGCAAACAGTTTTGCAGCGGGTGCAGTTGCCGTCATTTTGGCCGCGAGCAAACTCCAGCCGCCAAAGCCCTCTTGCCGCGCAACGCGGTCGAGCGCCTGGTGCAGCGGGATATTTTCTGATCGGGATAGAAGTCTGGCCTTGCGCTTCAAGTGATAGAGGGGCGCGGAAAGCTTCATGATGAGAACCTCCTGGTGCGAGCAATCTTCGCAACCCCTCCTTATGCCTGGTGCTCGAACAGTTGGTTCGATGATGGAAGTGGCCCCGCATGATTGATGCTTCCCCGATGGAGGGAGGTGGCGTGGACCGCGCCAGAATCAGATCATAGCCGATCCGCGGCTGAAGGGACATTGCGGCCGTAGTAACCATGCCGTTCATCCCGCATTCAGGGCGGCGAGGCTGAAATCGCCCCGCCTCGCCCCTCGCCCGCCTCTCCCTTCCCGGAATGCCCTTGATGCAGCGCCCGCTGTCCCTCGCGCTCCTGCTGTTCGCCTGCACCATGGCGATCGGCGCAAATAATGTTTCCGCGGCCTCGTCCGAGCCGACGCAACTGGCGCAGGCGCAGGCCGCGCCCGATCCCGCCACGTCGGATCCCGCCACGCCTGCCGTGGATGCGCAGGCGCCGGAGGAGCCGGTCGGCAACGTCGCGACCGTGACCGGCAAGGCCAGCGTGATCCGCAACGACAAGACCACCCCGCTCAAGGTCAAGGACGACATCTATCTCAACGACGTGGTGCAGACGGCTGCGAATTCGGCGCTCGGCATCACCTTCATCGATGCCACCACCTTTAATCTCAAGGCGAACACGAAGATCACCATCGACAATTACGTCTATGAGGATGGCGGCAAGAGCAACGCGGCGATCTTCGACGTCGCCAGGGGTACCGCGGCTTTCGTCGCCGCCGCCGTGGCAAAGAGCGGCGACATGAAGATCACGACGCCGACCGCTACCCTCGGCATTCGCGGCACCACGGGTCTGGTCGAAGTGCCGGAAGGCGCCGCCGCCAACAATCCAAACAACGTCGCGGTCAAGCTCTATCCCGATGCCGACGGCAGGGTCGGCCAGATCGAGGTCAATGACCGCGCCGGCGCGCGGCTCGGCTTTCTGACGCAGGGCGCGAGCGGCTTCACCATCCGGCCCGGCGCGGGCGGCGGCCGCTTCGCCGCGGTGCCGCTGGCAATTCCGCAAGCGATGGTTTTGCGCGACCAGGGCTTTATGCGGCAGCTCCACTCGACGCAGAATCTCGGACGGCAAATGGTGTTCCAGCAGCGCGAATTCCGCCGCGCCAATCCCAATTTCGTCAATCCGAACCGGCCGAACCGGCAGCTTCAGCCCGGCCAGAACAGGCAGAATGGTGCGCCGGGACAAGGCAGGCCCGGACAATTGCAGCCCGGTCAGCCAAATCGTCCTGGACAGCAGCAACGGCCCGGTGACCGGCCCGGTCAACAGCAAGCGCCGGGCGCGCCGAACCGCGAGGGACAGCAGCAGCGGGGCTCCCCGCCGCGACCCGGTCTGCCGCCACGCGCAGGACAGCCGCCGCGATCCGATCTGCCGGTGCAGCCCGGCTTGCCGCCCCGCGCGGGCCGACCGCAGCAGCCATACTTGCCGACGCAACCAGGCGCGCCGCAGGGCCGGCCCGGACCGAACAGGTTCGGCGCTCCCGGATTGCAGCGGGCGCCGGGCGTTCAGGGCGCACCTGCCCTGCAGCGGCCGGGTTCCGTGCCGCAACGGCGCAGGCTGCCGTACGAGCCACGCTAGTCGATCGGATCAGGCTGCGCGCCGCAGCCAGTCCCGCATCCGCTGCAGCAGGTTTCTGTGCGGCTGCTGCCGCGCTCGCACCGCATCCGCATCGGCAACCACCGGTTCGATCTCCAGAGCAAACGAAGGCGGAGCCAGGGGCTCGGGCTCGACAACAGGTACGTCTGCGGTCGCATCGATCGTCACGGCCGTCTCCTCATCCTGCGCCAGCGGCGGCGCGGGTTGATCGGGTTGCGGCGGTGCCGGCGTGGCCGTGTCGGCAGTAGGAGGCGCGCTGACGCCGGTCCGCGGCGCGCGCCGCTTCGCAGGCGCCGGCGGCCTGGCGCGGGCTTTGCGAGCCGGCTCCGCATGCGCAGCGGCAGCCAGCGCGATCGGGCCGACGTTTTCAAGGAAAGCGCGCTCGTAGCCACGCGACAGCCGATCGACGGCATCGACCAGCGGCAGCCAGTCCACCGCCCTCACATCGCGCATCAGTTCATGAACCGCATCGCCACGCGCTTCCATGCGCCAGTAGTGCACGACCTTGGAGCCGCCGCGGGATTCATAGACCAGCGTGCCGAGAAACTCGTGCACGAAGACATCGTGTCCGGTTTCTTCCATCACCTCGCGCTCGGCCGCGGCGCGCGGCGTCTCGCCGTCGTCGAGCTTGCCCTTCGGCAATACCCATTCATTGCGCTTGCGCAGGCGCACCACGGCGACCAGCGGCGTCTCCGCCGCCCGCAGCACAATGCCTCCCGCCGCCAGCACAGGCGTCCGCGCCATCTCTGCTCCCGCTTTCCGATTTCGAATCTCGCGACCATATAAAGACAAGCGGCCGTGAAATCGAGATCAGGATTACGGTTTCCGCAGCAGCGGCTCGCCGGCGCGGATGCGCGCGCCGTCTGCGACGTGATCGGCGAATTCGAAATGTTCCGGCGCCAGCACGATGATGGTCGAGCCGTGCTCGAACCAGCCGAGTTCGTCGCCCTTGCGCACATCCGTATCGCACGGGAACATGGTCGGTCCCCTGCTCTGCGCATTGAGCGTGATGTCGAGAAAATGCAGCCGGATGCTCGCCACCAGAATCGCGGCGACCGGTACCAGCGTCAGCGGCTCGCCCGATGGCAGGCGCGTTTGCAGCACCGCTCGCTCGTTCTTGCAGAACAGGCGCTCGACCCGCTTCAGCGCGATCGGATTGACGTTCCAGACGTCGCCATGGATGAATGTCACCCGCTCGATCCTGCCGTCATACGGCGCGTGAAAGCGGTGGTACATGCTCGACGTCAGGCGAAGCGTGAGGAAGCGGCCGTTGCGGTGTTGTTCCACCAGCGCGGGATCGCCGAGCAGATCGAGCAGCGAATACGGCGCGCCCTTGATCTGAAACAATTCGGTGTCGGCGATCCTGCCGAAGGCACCGACGATGCCGTCGGAGGGACTGCACACGACGGACGGATCGGGATCGGCCGGCCGCAGGCCCGGACGGAGCTCGCGCGTAAAGCAATCGTGCAGGCTTTTGAACTCGGTCTTTTTCGCCTCCGACAAATCGAGGTCGGAAAACAGCCGCCAGCAGCGAATCGAGAAATCGCGCACCAGCGGGTTCTCGATCTTGCTGAACCAGCCCATGAACCGCGTCAGCGCCGCCCGCGGGATCCGGTTGGTGAGGAGGAAATTGAGGTCCTCCTGCTGGGTAAAGCGGGCGATCAGGCCCCTCGCTGTCATCAATCTGTCAGGTGGATTGGCTAGCGCTTCAGGCATGGACTCGACCCTTCCGATTCTTTCCCTGTCCGCCGCTGCGGCCGTAAGCGCCGCGGCAGTATTCCCCAAATTGAAGGCACGGCTGGCGCTGTCGCGCGCCAAGCACCGCTCGCTATCAGGACATTCCAAGATGTCCAAGATGGTCGCGCGGCTGCTGCCGCACTATGAATTCGATCTCGACCATTTCTTCTGCTCCGACGGCGCGCCCGACGACGTCGCGCAGCAACGCCAGGATGGCTTCTTCCGGCTCGCCCGCCTCTACGAGGAGCGCTACGCCAAGGGCCGGGCAATGACGGCGGAGGCGGCCGAGCACATCTCCGATCTGCAGTTCACCGAATCCTACCGGGTGCCGTTTCAGTACAGCCGGCTCGTTCGGGAGAATCTCGGCACCGGCGCCTTCATGGAATCCTCCGCCGGTGTCACCGTCACCGATGTCGACGGCAATGTCTTCTACGACCTCACGGGATCCTACGGCGTCAACATCTTCGGCAACGACTTCTACAAGGAATGCATCGCCGCGGCCCAGACACGCGCCCATGCGCTCGGCCCGGTGCTCGGCCCCTATCACCCCGTCATCACCGACAATGTGCGGCGGCTGTGCGAGATATCCGGGCTCGACGAAGTCTCGTTCCACATGTCCGGCACCGAAGCCGTCATGCAGGCGGTGCGGCTGGCGCGCTACCACACCCGACGCTCGCATCTGGTTCGATTTGCCGGCGCCTATCACGGCTGGTGGGGCGACGTACAGCCCGGCGTCGGCAATCCGGT
>PNLC01000083.1 GCA_013822885.1 Bradyrhizobium sp. | reverse complement strand
CCGCGGTTGATCGGGCTGTCCCAGGCCGGCTCCTGGCCGACCCAGACGCCGTTCTGCACTTCGGCGATGACGGTGCACCCGACCGAGCAATGCGTGCAGATGTTCTTTTTGATTTCCGTCGGCGCGCCCACGATCTTCGGGCCGGCCTGTGCCTTGCGCACCGAGCCGAGCGGCATCAATCCGATCGCGGCGCCGGCACCGGCAGCCAGGCCGGAGCGTCGCAGGAACGTACGGCGGTCGAGAACGCCAGAGGCGAGGCCGGCGGCGACACCCTGCAAACGCGCCCTGCCCGCGGATCCTTCTTTTCGCTTGGTCAACATATGCGTGGTCCCATCAATAGCGATTGACGCGATAGAAATTCTTGACGTGGTCGGTTTCCTTGTAGCGCGCCTTGACGCGCTCGGATTGCGACTCGTCCGCCTCGGCCCCGCTGCTCGCGAGCGGCACGACCGCAGCCGCGGCGACGGCCGAGCCGCCCATCAGGAACAGGCTGCGCCGGTCGACGCCCGAAGACGGCGCCTTGCCCTTGTCGGTTGACTTACTCATTGCGATCTCCTCTCAGTCTTGCCTCCACCGTCACTCGGACAGCGTGAAGGCCTCCGATTCCAATTCCATGAAGACACGGCCGACACGGCCGACCGCGCGGTAGAACTTTGCCGATTGCGACATCTCCAGGTCGGCGAACATCCGCGCCGCCCACGGTTTGAGATGACGATCGAAGAAGCGCGACTGCTGCGCGAAGTCAGTCTCGAAGTCGCCGCGCGCCAATCCCGCCATGACTTCCAGCAGGATCGCGATGTGATCTTCCGGCTCCCGGGACGGACCCGCGCGTTCGATCCCGAGCGCATCGAGATCCTCGCGCACCCGCGCCAGCGGTCGTTCGTGAAGGAAGCCGGTCAGATAGTAGGACGCATAGGGAAGCAGGTCGCCGCGGCCGAGCCCGATGAAGAGATCGAAGAACTCCTTGCTGACGGCACGGTCGTCCGTCGCCGCCGCTGCGGAAGCAAGCTCAATATGCGCGATGCCGAGATCGGACCCATCGCCCTTCAGCATCGCAACGCGCTTGAGCGTATCCGCATCCGGCGCCTTGCCGAGCAGCAGCGACAGCAGGCCGTATTCTGCGGCACGCAGCAGATCAATCTCGTCGATTTCCGGCTTCGATGTCACCTGGGTCTCGGACGGTCCGTAGAGATCGGGACGGAGTACAAAACGATTCACCTGCGTCAGTGCCTCAACGGCGAGAACCCGCTCCGCGGGAATTCGCGACCATGCAGAAACAGACGGCTGCGCGATGCCAATTCCCCGCGCCAGCGAAGCGACACCACCTGCTGCTTTGATTGCTAGTTCCAGACCGGTGTCACGCATGGTGCTACCGATTCTCCCCCGCCCACCCGTGTCCCTCGGGTTACTCAACTTAGAACTGGAATTATTCCAAGGAGGAATCTCTAACATAGGCTGTGCCTATGTCCGCAAAAACTTTTGTCTAACCAATCGGCTTTGCGCTGCCATGACGTCGCACCGGTTGCTGCGGCGCAGCGGAACTCGTTGTTTTGCGTGCGATTTCCACCGTTGATTCGTCCGCGGCGATTTCTGTGACGGAACTGTGTTCGATCGCTGCCTGCGGTTCTTCAGTTTGTCCCAACGACTTAACCTGAAATTCATTCTGCGACGGATCGCGCTCGGAGGATTCCGCCGGAAGGCCGGCCGCCTCAATTCCCGAACTTGCGTCGGAACTTGCGGCTTCAACCGCCGGCTGACCCATAATTTGCGAAACCAGGCGTGCAACATCGACGCCCGCGCCGAGTTCGCCGCCACCGGGAACTCCGCCCGGCGCGTTCCAGTCATATGCATATTCGAGTGCGGGATTGACGTAGTTGCGAATCGCTGGATCCAGCGCCCAGGATTTTCGCAGTGCGGCATTGCGCAGATGTTCGGGCACGCCCTTTTTAAGAAACGCGGTGATATCGGTCGTTCCCGTCAGTTCCTCGAGCTTCGGCAGGCTGGAGAGATCGAATTCGGGCTCCGCGTCGACTTCAGCAACAATTGGCTCGGCCGGAACATCTGATGCAGCGGCAACCGGCGCCTCCTGCTTCGCCTCCGGCTGCTTTGCTTCCTGCTTGCGCTGCGACCATCGCGCCAGAAATCCCTTGTCCTGATCGGCTTTGTCCTGATCGCTCATGTGCGCCCTGTCCCCTCATCCGGCCGGCCGCCGGGCATTCGCGGGCGATCGCCGCGCGCGCGATCCCGCTTGCGCTTGTGGAACACGCGTTCGACATGGAATCGATCGACAAACGCCGCAATCCACGACGCGATCTCCGGCGGCATGGGCACGGTGCCGATCACGTCGCAACCGCTTTCGAACATCGCTTCGCCTTCGGTCGGATCGGCGGTCACTTTCGTCAGTTCGAGTTCGGGCCCGCCATCCTGACGCCGCAGCGCCACCCAGATCCGGGGCTCACCGTCGGCCAGGTTGTCGCGGTAATTTGCGGTTTCCGCGCTGAACAGTTCAATGCTCGCTGAACCAGCGTAATAAATCGTCGCATCGCGCTCGGTGGACAGCGCAGTCCATGGTGCCGTCGCCGGCACCTCTTCCAGGACCATCGCCGGCGACCACACGTGGTCGATCCAGGGATTGTCGATCGTACGGCGGCGCAAAACCACGCCGACCTCGCGGGATGCTTCCGTCATTGCCGAGCTCGATCCTCCGTTTTGCCGCCGATCATGCGACATTCGCCGCCGCCGCAAGCGGCAGCCCTGCGATCAGATTTTGCGGCTTCAGCCGCACGACCTTGTCCGCGCCCATGGCGAGTATGAGGTAGACCGGCTTGTTGCCGACGCGTTCATCCACCATTCGGGTATCCTCGAAGTTCAGCCGCATCAGGGCGACGATGCGCTCGCTGACGCTGCCATCCAGCCGCTCGCCGTGCCACAGCGCGTTGCCAATTCGTGTGGCCTCGCTGTCGAGGCCGATGAACCAGCGCCAGTCGCGGTCCTCGATCGAGGCTATTGTCTCGACGTTGACGCCGATGCCGAGGAGGTGGCCGATCCAGCGCTCGACGACCCGGCACAAGCCGGCGCGCGCCTTGGCGTTGCCGCCGAGATTCATCGCCATCGCATGCGCGTCCGAACGCGACCAGTAGGTCC
This sequence comes from Bradyrhizobium sp., assembly GCA_013822885.1. GTDB lineage: Bacteria > Pseudomonadota > Alphaproteobacteria > Rhizobiales > Xanthobacteraceae > Bradyrhizobium. The sequence goes on along the minus strand of PNLC01000083.1, from coordinate 8,543 downwards.
ATGCGTTGTCGTCGTCCATGACGTCCATTTCGCCGAATGCCTTCGGCTGCAGCATGGCCGTGAGCGGCGACGAATGCAGGTCGTGCTGCGCATGCTGCTCGGCCTCCACGACCTCCGCATCGGCCAGCAACAACGTGCCGTCATGAGTGGCCGCCAGCTGGCTGCGATAGAACAGTTCGGCGGCGCGCAGCACGTAAGGATCCTCGCATCCCTCGAGCGCATTGCGCAGAATGAGATGGCAAAGCTGCGACAGAAAGATCGGCGGCAAATCGCCCGCGCCCTTGCGGGCCAGCGCGACATAGACCGCCTCGAGCGACGGCGCCGCCATCAGCCGATCGCGGAAATTCATCATGAAGGCCCAGTTCTCGCGCGCGTCGGCGTCGGCGAGAACAGCAATGTCAGCCGCCGAGACCGGCCGAAGCGGATCGGTAAGCAGGCTCGCATGCAGATTTTTCTCGGCCTCGCAGGCGTCGCTCGGTGGCATCAATTCAGGCCGCGCCAGATAGGCCATGATCAGCTCGGGCGTTGCGACCAGCCCGCCGTGATCGGCGCGGCGCGTCAGATGATGGCCCGAGGCGACCCAGAATTCTCTCATGTGCGATCCCCGGTCTTGCGGTCGGTCCTGATCAATCCGAGCAGATCGACCTCCTCTGCGGGCTCAGCCTCGCCTTCAACCTCGTGAAACGTAAAGGCGCTGGCATGCGCGTGCAACCGATCGGCATCCGCCGCTGCCTGCCGCGGCTTGAGCGTGCGAAAGCGTTCGCGGACTTCGCCATTCTCGACACTGCGCTGCACCGCAAGCAGGGTCTGCGGCGGGTGCTCGCACAGCGAGGCCGCAAATGCGATTTCCTCCTCGGCGGCGAGGCGCGCGGCATCGGCGTCCGGCGCCCCGAACTTCTCCATCAACTGCGCCGCGAGACGCTCGATCATTAGCTGTCTTTCGGCTTCGGTGGCTTCGGTGACGATGGCAAGGGTCGACCATCCCAGACTGCCGATCCCGAGAAAACCCGAACGCAGCGCGACGCGCTGCTTCTGGTTAAGTGTCTCCAGATCCATGTTCCAGAACACAAACGCACCGGAGACCGCCCATTCGCCCGGTTCCGCCGCCCGCTCGAAAACGAACGTATCCGAAGGGTCCAGCCTGATGGTGCGCGGAAGTTTCAGCATGTCCGCCTCATCCGAATTTCGGACCGCGTGACTGCGGATCATACCAGTTAGCCATTTCGAGCGCATCCACAAGGCTGGTACGCTGCGGCGGGCCGCCGGCGGCAGGCCCGCTGACCAGAAGGTCGCCATTCAGGTCGATGCCCCTGATCTCGCCCGCCTTTTGCTTGGGAAGCCGCTCCAGGTAATCCCGCGCGATCGCCTCGAATCCACGCTCGCGCCAGCGGTCGAACGCGGTCATCAAATGGCGCGTGAAGCTTTCGATGATGGCATCCGTATCGACCAGCTCGAAACCTTCGCTCAGCAAGGACACGCCCGATGCAGCCTGCATCTCCGGCAGGTGCGCGATGTCGGCCGCGCGCAGCAGCACGCCGAACACCAGCCATGCCGGCACATCGCCCTCGGCGCAGTCTTTCGGCCAGGCGAGCCGCCCGCCGCCGAGCAAGCCCGTGTCGAACCTGATCGTATCGGGCCAGTCGAAGCTGACCTCCCGCTCCGGAGGACAATGTGCGGCAATCGCATCCGCCACGGCATTTATGCCGGCGAAGAACGCGCGCCGCGCCGATTTGAGCGGTTCGTCGGGCTCAAGCACGACGGCGAACTCTACGAGGTCGTAACGTCGCACCCATACCAGGGTCCCGGCGCCCGCCTCCGCCGCAATGTCGCAGCCATGCGCAAATGCATCGCCGACCTCGCGCAGCGCGACCAAAGTATAACCGGGCGGCAGGTCGAGCGTCTGTTCCATATCCCCTGGACGAGCGATCACGCAGAACTAATCCCTGAATACTTCACGAACGGACGGAGTATGCTATCCCGCGCAAGGCGGCGGCGCGAGCAGGCTTTGTAGCTTGCAGATGTTTCCCGGAGCGGTTACCGCAGAACCGTGGGACGAAGCAACCGTCCGTTTGGTGCACGAGGTTCAGGGATTTATAATGAGTGCGTCGGCGTCTCGCCTCCTGATATGCAGTTGCGAGAAGACCATGCCGCTCGATCCGGCAGCGATTGCGCGCGGCTGCGCGGCTGACATCACCCAAGTGAACCAGCTTTGCGGTCTCGAACTCGATCGCTTCAAGCAGGCGCTCGCCAGCGGATCGCCGATCACAATCGCTTGTACGCAGGAAGCGCCGCTGTTTCGGGAGGTCGCGGAGAGTTCTCCGCAGGCCCAGCTCACCTTCGTCAACATCCGCGAGACCGGCGGCTGGTCAAAGGACGCTGCTGCCGCGGGTCCGAAGGCAGCCGCGCTGATTGCCGCGGCGGGCGAAGTCATGCCGCCGATTTCTTTGGTGACGCTCGATAGCACCGGCGTCGCGTTGATCTATGGCCGCGACGAGGTCGCAATCGAGGCAGCGCAGCGCCTTGCCGACCGTTTGGACATTACCGTGCTACTCAGCAGGCCGGGCGAAGTGGCGCCGCGCCGGACCAACGAATTCCCGGTGCTCAAGGGCACGATCCGCAATGCCCGCGGCCATCTCGGACAGTTCGAGCTTGCGATCGACGATTATGCACTGCCGCAGCCGTCCTCGCGCGCGAAGCTCGTGTTCGGATCGTCGCGCGACGGCGCGACCTCGACCTGCGATCTGATCCTCGATCTCTCGGGCGGCACTCCGTTGTTTCCCGCGCATGATTTGCGCCCGGGTTACCTGCGCGCCGATCCGCGCGACAGGGCCGCGGTCGAGCGCGCGATCGCGGATGCCGGCAACCTCGTCGGCACCTTCGACAAGCCGCGCTACATCAATTTGGAGGAGAAGCTCTGCGCGCATTCGCGCTCGTCCATCACCGGATGCACGCGCTGCCTCGATTTGTGCCCCACCGGCGCGATCACGCCGAACGGGAACGCCGTCGCAATCGACGCCAATGTCTGCGCCGGCTGCGGTTCCTGCGCGTCGGTTTGTCCGACAGGTGCGGCATCCTATGCGTTGCCGAGCGCGGATGCGCTGATGCGGCGGCTGCGTACGCTGCTGCAGACCTATCGCAAGGCCGGTGGGAGCGACGCTGTCGTGCTGTTTCATGACGGGGAACACGGCGCTGACATCATCGATGCGCTGGCGCGGTTCGGCGCAGGTCTGCCGGCAAACGTGCTGCCGCTGCACGTCAACGAGGTGACGCAGCTCGGGCCGGAGATGCTGGGCGCGGCGTTTGCGTATGGCGGCAGCGGCGTCGCGGTGGTAACCCGCGCAAAGCCCCGCCACGACATCGCGGCGTTGCGCCGCGCGGTCGAAACATCCGACAGCATTGTTTCGGCGCTCGGCTTCGGCGCTGGTCTGGTGCGCATCATCGAGACCGACGATCCGGACCAACTGCGCGCCGCACTCGACGCCGCGCCTCGTGGCATCGCGACGCAAAAGCCCGCCGGCTTCGTGCCGCGCGGCGCCAAGCGCGGCGTGCTCGAGACGACGTTCCGCGAACTTCACCATGCCGCGCCTGCGCCCGTCGATGTCGTGCCGCTGGCGCCGGGCGCGCCCTTCGGCGGCGTGAAGCTCGACGTCGAGGGTTGCACGCTGTGCCACGCTTGCGTCACCGCCTGCCCGACCGGCGCGCTATCGGATAATCCTGATCGCGCGATGCTGCGTTTTACCGAGAGCCTTTGCGTGCAATGCGGGCTTTGCCAGTCCACCTGCCCCGAGAAAGTCATCACCATCGAGCCGCGTCTCGACTTCCAGGCCTGGGACACGCCGCTTCGCGTGCTCAAGGAGGAGGAGCCGTTCAACTGCATCGCCTGCGGCAAGCCCTTCGGCACCAGGAGTTCGATCGACCGCGTGCTTGCCAAGCTCGGCGGCGAGAAGCACTGGATGTTCCAGGGCGCCAACGCCAAACGTCTCGACGTCATCAAGATGTGCGCGGATTGCCGCGTCGAAGCCGTCGTGAACGAGAGTTTCGATCCGCACTCAGGACCGCAACGCCCGCCGGTGATGTCGACGGAAGATTACCTGCGTGCGCGCGAAGCGAAGAAGGACGGTCCGCCCGGATCGTAAGCAGCCCGTGTCCGCATCCCCTCCCGACTTAAAAGCGCGCGCGACGTCGAAGGCCGCCGGCCTTCCCGGCGTCAAGCACGTCATAGCCGTTGCCTCAGGCAAGGGCGGCGTCGGCAAATCCACCACCTCCTGCAATCTGGCGCTCGGCTTCGCCACGCTGGGGCTGAAGACCGGCATTCTCGACGCCGACATTTATGGCCCGTCGCTGCCAAAGCTGTTCGGCCTGCGCGGCAAGCCGCGGCAACTCGGCCCGCGCATGCTGGAACCGATGGAGCGGTTCGGCGTCAAGGTGATGTCGATCGGCTTCCTGGTCGAGGAAGACAGCGCCATGATCTGGCGCGGCGCGATGGTGATCTCGGCCATTACGCAAATGCTGCGCGAAGTGGCGTGGAACGATCTCGATATTCTCGTGGTCGATCTGCCGCCGGGCACCGGCGACGCCCAGCTCACCATGGCGCAGCAGGTGCCGCTGGCCGGCGCCGTCATCGTCTCGACCCCGCAGGACATCGCCCTGATCGACGCGCGGCGCGGCATTGCGATGTTCGAGAAGGTGAGCATCCCAATTCTGGGGCTGATCGAGAACATGTCGAGCTTCTGCTGCCCGGCCTGCAACCGCGTCACGCCGATCTTCGGTCACGGCGGCGCGCGGCTAGAGGCCGAGAGCCGCGGGATTCCGTTTTTGGGCGAGATCCCGCTCGATATCCAGATTCGCGAAACCTCCGACGACGGCCGCCCGATCGTCGCGGTCGAGCCCGACGGCATCCACGCCAGGCGCTACATCGGCATCGCGCGCGACATCTGGACAGCGATCGAGACCGGCGCGGCGCACCGGCCGCCGCCGCGCATCGTCATCGAGTAGAGCCTAACGCGCTTCCTCGAAACCACCGAGCGCGGCGGTGAGATTGGCACCGAGGATGTCGGACAAATATCCGCCCTCCTGAACCAGCACCGTCGGAAGGCCAAGCCGCGCGATCGCCGCACCTATCCGCCGGAAGCCATCGGTCGTGACAGCAAGTCCGGCCAGCGGATCGCGTTCGGAGGCATCGAGGCCGAGCGCGACCACCAGCGCCCCCGGCGCAAAGGCGCGGATGGTTTTTTCCGCTTCGCCGAGCGCTCTTATATAGTCGTCATCGCCCGTGCCCTTCGGCAGCGGAATGTTCAGATTGGCGCCGAGGCCGGGGCCCGCGCCGCGCTCATGCGCATATCCCCACACGTACGGATAGAAGAAGACGGGATCGGCATGGATCGAAACCGTGAGCACGTCCGCACGCTCATAGAAGATGCCCTGCGTGCCGTTGCCGTGATGCACGTCGACATCAAGGATCGCGACGCGCTCGTGCTTCAGCCGAAGCTGCGCCGCCGCCACCGCGCTGTTGTTGAGAAAGCAGAAGCCGCCCGCGATGTCGCTGAAGGCGTGGTGGCCGGGTGGACGGCACAGCGCGTAGGCAGCGTCTTCGCCGTCCATGACGAGCTGGGCAGCCGTCGTTGCAACATCGGTCGCCGCGCATGCCGCAGCCCAGGTGCCCGGCCCGATCGGACATCCCGTATCGGCCGTGTGCCAGCCGAGGCGGCCGACGATGTGGGTTGGATACGTGGCGGCGTTGCGAACGGGGTGCACGTTGGCAATCATTTCCGGGCCGGCATCGCCCAGCGCAACCCACGCGTCCCAGGCTTCCTCGAGAAACCGGAGATATTCGGCACTGTGGACCCGCGCACGCGGCCCCTGGCCGAACACCGTCGGCGCGACCAGATCGTGCCTGCCGGCTTTCAAGCCCGCGAGCAATCGATCGGAGCGCTCAGGCTGCTCGGTGGTGCGCTTGACGACGCCCCGCACCAGAAAGAATTGCGGATCGTGGCTGCGATGGAGTTCGGTATATACGGCCTTCACGGGGGTAGTTATTTCACCAACCGTGCCGGCTTGTCCAGATCGGTGTGTCGGACGGAAATCTAGGCGCCGGCGGCCGGCAGGCTGGCGGCGGCGATGGCGACGATCTGGGCCAGCCGGCGTCCGATCCGGGACGACGCGCCGCGCAGCAATGTCTGAACCTGTCGCATTTCGATCTTCCATGTGCGGGCCCCGAAGCGAGGGCGCACACGGAAAATGGTCCTGCTCGGCTAACTAGTCGATACGCTTGAGAAAATAGCAATGCACGCTTCGTCCGGACGGCGATCGGCAGTGGCTTTATTGCCGTGATCGAGCCGCCGGCGCACGAAATTTTCTCTCCCGTTTCGGACCTATAATCCGGTAATGCCGCTGTCGACGGCCAGCGTCTGGGCGTTAACGTAGACGCTCTCGTCGGAGATGAAGAACAGCGCCGCGTAGGCGATTTCCCAGCCCGTTGCCATCCGCCCGAAAGGTACTCCCGACGCGCTTCGCGACGGCCGGCCGGCACCGGTGTGACGACCGAGCGGCGTATCGACCAGACCGGGATAGATGATGTTGGCGCGGACACCACGCCTTGCACCCTCCCTGGCGACGTTGCGCATCAGGCCGCCGAGCGCCGCCTTCGACGTGTCATAGGCAACCAGCCGCGAACCGGAACGAAGCGCCGCGATCGACGAGATGAAGACGATCGAAGACCCGTCGGCGAGATGCTTGAGCGCCTTGCGACAGCAGAGCATCGGCCCGGTCAGGTTCACCGCAAACGTGTCGTTCCACTCTTTCAGATCCACGCCGTCGAGGCCGAGCGCGCCGACCCCGATGCCGACATTGAGCACCATGCCGTCGAGGCCGCCCAGCCCATCCACGGCCTCGTCAATCATCCGGTTGACGTCGTCCTCGCGGGCGATGTCGGCTTCGATCGAAAACGCCCGACCGCCCTCGGCAGTGATGCGCTGGACGGTGTCCTCGGCGCTTTCGCGGTTCATGTCGGCGACCGCGACATGGGCCCCTTCCCGCGCAAACAATAGCGACATCGCCCGGCCGTTGCCGACGGGATCGGTGGCGGCATCGAAGGTCCGCTGCCCGCCGCCGACGACCAGGATCTTGCGGCCCCGAAGGCGCCCGCGCCCCGGCGCTTCGCCGGCGGACTCGGCGCTTGGCTGGCGAACGTAACGGATCTTGTCTGACATGTTCTGCCTCACATCGCGTCTTGCGCAGGCGACGTCACCCCGAGAAATCCGCGCAGCGACGCCAGCACCTCATCCAGCCGGTCGTGGTGCAGCCAATGTCCGGCGCCGTCGAGCTTTATCAGTTCGGCCTGCTTGAAATGCGCAAGGAGGCCAGCGGTCTCGGGATCGGGAAGAAAGCTTTCGCGGCCCCACATCAGCAGGGTTGGACAGGCAATGTGCGACCACAAGGCGGCGTAGTCGTCCGGCGACAGCCGGTACGGCGCCCTCGCCCGCTGATAATGATCGAACTTCCAGCGATAGAGCCCGTCAGTGTCCTGCCTGACACCGTAGCGCGCAAGATGCAGCGCCAGCTCTGGTGTCAGCCGCTTGTTGCGTGCCGAAAGCCGCTGTGCCGCCTCCTCGATCGTGCGGAAGGCGCTGGGCGCGCGCTCGGAAATGCCGTCGAGTTGATCGATCCATCGAGACATCTGCTGATGGACCGGCAGCGGTTGCGAAGGCGAAAGGAAAGCACCGTCGAGCACGCCGAGGCGCGACACCTTCTCCGGATAGGTACCGGTATAGGTTAGCGCGACCATCCCGCCCATCGAATGCCCGACGATCGCGGCACCCGCCAGCTCTGCGTGACGCATCAGGCGGCCAAGGTCATAGACATTGTCCGACAGGCTGTAGCTGCTTCCTTTCGCCCATTCGGAATCGCCGTGGCCGCGCAGATCGGGCGCCACGACGTGGAAATGCGGCTGCAATTCGCGCGCGACCGCATCCCAGTTGCGGCAATGGTCGAGCCCGCCATGGATCAGGATCAGCGGCGGCGCGGTTTCGTTGCCCCAGTCGGCATAGTGCAGCCGCAGCCCCTGGGACTCGTAAAAGCGCGCTTCCGGTTCGGCCATCGCTGGATTTCTCTCAAGGAGTGTTGGCTATTTCGGTGCAAATCCAAACGCGCGCTCGAAGCGCTTCGCATAGGCCGGCCACACTTCGGGATTGACGATACGCGGCGGGCGCTTGCCGTCGAGCGCATCGAGAATCTGTTCGGCCGCGATCCTGCCCATGTTCACCCGCGCCTCCTGCGTCACGCCGGCGGTGTGCGGGCTCGCCAGAACGTTGTCGAACTGCAGCAGCGGGTGGTCCGGCGGCGGCGGCTCCTTGTCCCAGACGTCGAGGCCGGCGCCGGCGATCCGCTTGTCGCGCAACGCCTCGTAAAGCGCTTCCTCGTCATGGATGAATCCGCGCGCCGTGGTGATGAAAAAGGCGTGCGGCTGCATCAGCGCGAATTGCCGCGCGCCGATCATGCGGCGATTGTCCTTGCTCAGCGGACAGGAGATCGAGACGAAATCCGAA
>PNLC01000082.1 GCA_013822885.1 Bradyrhizobium sp. | reverse complement strand
TGCACGAAATCCCGCAGCAGCGGATAGATCTCGTTGTTCCAGCGCTTGCCGGAGAATACGCCGTAATGGCCGACGCCGGCCTGCATGTGATGCACCTTGCGATAGGCGCGCACGCCGGTGCAGAGGTCCTGGGCGGCCAGCGTCTGTCCGATCGAGCAGATGTCGTCCTTTTCGCCCTCCACCGTCATCAGGCCCATGCGCTTGATCGAGGCGGGGTTCACCGGCCGGCCGCGATGTATCAGCTTGCCTTGCGGCAACAGATGCTCCTGGAACACGTCGCGCACGGTCTCGATGTAGAACTCGGCCGGCAGATCCATCACGGCGAAATATTCGTCGTAGAAGGTCTTGATGACTTCCGCCTTCTCCTTCTCGCCCTTGGCCAGATGATTGGCGAGATCGATGTGCTGCTTGATGTGGCGTTCGAGATTCATCGACACGAAAGCTGTGAGCTGCACGAAGCCGGGATAGACCTGGCGGAACGCGCCCTTGCACTGCACCGGCACGTAGTTGATCAGATTGTCCGTGAACCATTCGATCGGCTTGCTCTTGGCGAATTCGTTGACCTTGGTCGGCAGGATTCTGGTGTCGATCGGGCCGGCCATCAGCGTCAGCGTCGCCGGGCGGGCGGGATGATTGTCCTCCGACATCACGGCGGCCGCAGCCAGCGCCGAGACCGAGGGCTGGCAGATCGCCACCATGTGCGAGCGCGGGCCCATCTTGTCGAGGAAGGTGATCAGGTGATCGGTATAGTCCTCGAGGCCGAAGCGGCCGGCTTGAAGCGGAATGTCGCGCGGGTTGTGCCAGTCGGTGATGTAGACGTCGTGGTCCTGCAGCAGCGTCTTGACGGTGCCGCGCAGCAGCGTCGCGAAATGGCCGGACATCGGCGCCACCAGCAGCATGCGCGGCTGCTCCGGCGAATTCTCCTTCTTGAAGTGCAGCAGCGAGCCGAACGGGGTGGCGAAGGTGACTTCCTCCGTTACCTCCAGCTCCTGATTGCCGACCAGTACCTTGTCGATACCGTAAGCCGGCCGGTGATAGGTCAGGGTGGAGCGCGAGATCAGTTCGAGCGAGGCGGCCAGCCGCCCGAACAGTTTGTCGGACATGCCCTGGGGCACCAGATTGAGGTATTTCAGGGCCGCCGCGGCCCCGCTCCGCCAGGGCGACGTCAGGTCCATGTGGTTTTGATAGGCTTGGTACATCATTGGCATCATTCACATCCGCCTTACTCCCCTGATGCCATGCAATATCGAAGCCAGAGCAGGCCGGACCGCCTGCAAAACTGGCACGTCGCTTGCTCGGTAAAAGGTCCGGCGCACAGGCTTTGGGCGGCTCCCCAGCCTGCCAGGCGGGCGTTTGCGTTTGAGGGAAGGCCATATGGCAAAGACCACACTGACCATCAGCAGCAAGAACTACTCGTCCTGGTCGCTGCGCGGCTGGCTGTTGACGAAATTCTCAGGGCTCGAGTTCGAGGAGGTCGTCACCGCCCCCGACGATGCGTCGGCGCGGGCCGAAATCCTGCTGCTGTCGTCATCGATCCTGGTGCCGTGCCTGCGCCACGACGGCGCCACCGTCTGGGACACGCTGGCGATTGGGGAATACCTCAACGAGGTGATGCCGGACGCCGGCCTGCTGCCGGCGGATCGCGTCCAGCGCGCCCATTGCCGGTCGATCTGCGGCGAAATCCATTCCGGTTTCACCACGCTGCGCGCCTCGCTGCCGGTCAATCTGAAAGGCCATTTCCCCGGCTTCAAGATCTGGTCGCGTGCGCAAGCCGATATCGACCGGGTCTGCACCATCTGGCTCGAGTGCCTTGCGGAATCCGGCGGGCCGTTCCTGTTCGGCGAGCGCACCATGGCGGACGCCATGTACGCGCCCGTCGTCACCCGCTTCATGACCTACGACGTGAAGCTCGATCCGAAGCTTGCGGCCTACGCCAGTACCATCATGGCGATGCCCGAAATGCAGGAATGGATCGAGGCGGCGAAGGCCGAGCCGGCCGATATCGAGGAACTCGAGGTCGAATATTAGGCAGGGCGCACGAGGCCTTTGCCCGTTTGCAGGGCTCAAGGTCAGGTCAGGCATTGCTCAAGCAGGCGCCATCCCTGAACGGCGCGCGGCCGTTGTCGCCAATCCTGCGGGGCCATGCCATCTCCCGAGGAGTTAACCTTTGTCGTCGGCCGCTGGCTAAAGCCCTTCGTCGCCGTCCTGCATATGGGGCGTCGCCTGGGGGTTCTGGACGACATCTAGCCGTGAACAACGGAGTACGGCACACGATCAGTGATTCGGGCGCGGTTCGTTCCACCGCCGTTCCGAAGGTTAAGATGACGCGCGGCCTCGTCGCATTCTGACACATTGGCGACGCATCAGGCTCTGGCATTTTGCGCGCGCGGCAGCCGCCAGCCGACGACCGTGGCCTCGAGCAAACCTCCGGTCCTGTCGTTGTGCCAGTGACCGTCGATCCAGCGACAGGCAAAGGGCAACTGGTAGGTTCCGCTGTGATCCTCGCACAGCACTTCCACGGGCTGGTCCGGCGGCGGGTCCCCGCTGCCGTCGAACTGCGCGAGTCGTTTTTCACGCGTTGCCATTTAACCAATCTCCACTGCCGCCGCCGCAAACGCCGAGTCTGAGGATCGCGGCCAAATCCAACCTTCGCAACAGGGGAAAGCACAACGCCCGAATGAGGTATCAGTGTGGTATCACCGAGGAGGACCGCCTGCATCGCGCAAATTGCCGTGATGAAGCTGCTGGTGCCGCGAACGCCAATTTGAACGAGGACTAGATGACCCGAACCGCCAGCATCAAATGGATCGCCACGCTCGCGATGATTGCGGCCCCTGCGAGCGTTCACGCGCAAGACGTTCCCGGCATCGAAATCTGCACCGTCGAAAAGACCATGGAGCGGCGCACCAGTTGCCTGCAGAGCAATGTCGACTTCCTGCAGAAGACGATCACGAAACTCACCACGGACAATCAGCAGAAGATGGACGCCTCCAACCGGCAGATCGAGGCGCTGAAGAGTGCGGTCATTGGCCTGCAGAAAACGGTTGCCGAGTTGCAGACGGCGCAAAGCAAGGCGCCTGACGACGCGAAGAAATCTGCCGCGCCGGCCGCAAAAGATGCAGCACCGGCAAAAGAGAGCGCGAAGTAGCTACGGCCCCGCGGGGCTCAGGATACCCGGTATTGCTCCATCACCGCCTTGTCCGGCTCGTAGCCGAGCCCCGGACCTTGCGGGACCTCGACGTCGCCATTCGCATCGACATCGATGCGACCGCGCCAGAGACACGCCGCGCGCTTCATGTAGAACACCTCGACAAAGGTGGCGTCGTCGCGCGGCGACATCAGTTGCAGCGTCGCCAGGAAGCCGGGCCCGAAATACGGCGAGTGCGGCGCAAGCCTGATGCCGAACTCGTCGGCCAATGCGACGACCTTCAAATACTCGGTGATGCCGCCGACCTTGATCACCGATGGCTGCGCATGGCTCACGGCGCCTGCCTTCATCATCTCCCGGAATTGATAGGCGGTGCAGGCATTCTCGCCGGCCGCAATGTTGAGACCGCCTTTGGTCCGCACCTCGGCCAGCGTCGCAAAATCCTCCGGCGGCCAGACCGGCTCCTCAAGGAACATCGGCGCGGCGTCCCGGCAGGAATGCGCGAAAGCGATGGCGGCCTCGCCATCCATCGGGCAGTTCATGTCGACCATCAGCGGAATGCCCGAGCCGATCGCCTGCCGCGCGGCAAACACCGCAGGCGTCGTGGTCTCGTGCAGCTTGATCGCCTTGTAGCCCAGCCGCAGCGCCGCCTCGCATTCGCGCGCGATGAGATCGGGATTGCCGATCCGCAGCAGGCTCGCATAGGCTGGAATCCGCGTGCGTTTGGCCTCGCCGATCAAGCGATGCAGCGGTACGCCCTTCACCCTGGCGGCAAGGTCCCACAAAGCGATATCGAGCGCCGATATCGCAAACATGGTGATGCCATAGCGGCCGAACAGATGCAGATTGCGCTGGATCTGTTCCATGAAGGCGGGAATGCCGGCCGCATCGGGGACTTCAAGACCGCGCGCCTGCGGCGCAATCATCTCCTCGACGGCGGTGTAATTGGTCCGCGGGCTGACATAGGCAAAGGCATCGCCCCAGCCGGTGATCCCTGCGTCGGTGGAGACCTCGACCATGACGATTTCCAGCGCCGAGATCGCTGACGCGCCCTGCTTGAAACTCGCCACCCCCGCGTCGTAGGGGATGCGGATATGATGCGCCCGGACGTCGGTGATCAGCATGGTTTCCTCCATTCGCGTAGATACATTGTCAGCGGCAGGATCGCAGAGCAAGGACGGTCAAATGAACCGCGCGGCCGGCGGTCATGATAGGGCCGCATCGCAGGAAGGCTGTCAGCCATGAATCCAGCCCAGAAGGCGCTCTGGTACATCGAAAGCCATCTCGCCGGGCCGCTGACGCTCGATGAGATCGCCGCGGTCGGCGGCGTCTCGCGCTTCCACATGGTGCGCGCGTTCGCGTCGGCGACGGGATTTTCGGTCATGCGCTATGTGCGCGCCCGCCGGCTCAGCAAGGCGGCGCGCGAACTGGCCGCCGGTGCGCCCGACATTCTCAGCCTCGCGCTGGATGCGGACTACAGCTCCCACGAAGCCTTCACCCGCGCGTTCCGCGACCATTTCGGCGTTACGCCCGAAGCCGTCCGCGCCGCAACGTGCCTCGCGCATCTCAGGCTTCAGGAGCCGATCACCATGGATTCAACCGTGCTCGACAATCTGAAGCCGCCACGTTTCGAGACCGGCAAGCCGTTGCTCGTCGCCGGGATCGGCGAACGCTACAATTGCGAAGGTGGCGCCGCCATTCCGGGCCAGTGGCAACGCTTTCATCACTCCATCGACAGCATCCCGGCGAGGGTCGGGAAGGTGGCCTACGGCGTCTGCTGCAACGGCGACGATGCCGGGAATTTCGACTACATCGCCGGTGCCGAGGTCGCCGACTTCTCCGACCTGCCGCGCGAATTCGTCCGTGTGCGGATACCCGCGCAGAAATACGCGGTCTTCACCCACGCCGAGCACATCTCGACCATTCGCCGCACCGTCAACACGATCTGGAATCACTGGCTGCCGGCGTCGGAGATGAAGGCGGCCGATGCACCGAACTTCGAGCGCTACGACGAGAAGTTCGATACGTCCACCGGCAATGGCGGGCTGGAGATTTGGATACCGGTGAGAGAGTAGGACGTGACGAACCAAAGCGTGGCGGCAGGTCAGCCTTGCGACATTCGACTGCGTCATTCGTGACAAGGCTTGCTGACAATTTACGCAAGGCCACCCTCGCTATTCATTGCCGGAATTGCGGGGCCGGCGATTAAGGACTAGGCAGCGTCAAGCGGCGGGCTGCTTAACATGCTGTATGCGCTGAATTTAAACTGGTCGTCTCGCCCCGAAGAGTCGCTTGGGAATCGTTGCGATGCTCGTTTGCCCGAACTGGCCCGGAATTCGCATTGCACCATGGGTCCGTCAGGATCGACCGGCGGTTCCGAGCGCCCTGCCAAAGCTGAGCAGCAAATTGAACAGGCCTCAGGTCTCGCTGAAATTCAGGGATTGGAGGGTGCCATGAACATACATGCCGCGGTTGATCTGAAATGGCCTGGCCTTACGCGCCCGAACGGCGACCGGCTCCGCCTGAACAACAAGAATTTCGTGGCGATCGATCGCGATCGGGATGCTTCGCACGAGCCGACCTATCGGCCGCAGGCGCTCTACAATCGCGCGAACGAAGGCTTCCATGCCAACAACGAAACCTTCCTCCTCCACGAGGTTGCGACAAATCTGCCGATTTACCGCGCCGATACAGGCCCCACCGATTTCCATCTTCACCTTCCGCCCGGCGGTTACCAGCTCGTGCTGGTCACGTCGGGCGTGTTCACCTTCGATTACGATGGCCGGTTTTACTACGTCGGGCCCGGTTCGGTGATGCTGCAGAGCGCGATCGTGCATCGCCAGCTGTTTTACACCTGGTCGGGATTATCGACCGAAGAAAACCTGAAGACGCCGCAGACCGTGGTGCCGGATCCGATGTCGATGGGCTATTCCGGCAAATTCCTCGAAGCCTTCATCACCGATCCCACGACCTTCCCCAACCCGACGGTGGTGGATCACGATCACATCAACGAAGAGGAAACGCCACGCGTAGCCTGGAGCCATCCGCTGCATGACCGTCCAGCCGATGCCTGTTTCTGGCTGCAGGATCCGCTGGAGCTGGATGCGCTCTACAAGCCGGTGCCGGCCGGCTCGCCGATCAAATCCGCCGGGCCTGTTTACGTGCGCGATATCGGAATCGAGGTTCCGAGCGGCCGTCTGACAACCGGACATATCATCGCGACCGATCCGCGTGGCCAGTCGCTGTTGCCGAAGAGCGCCTCCGCAGCGGCGGACACCGCCTTTCTGGGGAAGGGCGAGGTGGTGATCTATCGCGTCATTCGCGGGACAGCCGAATTCACCAACAGCGCGGGGGAAAATTTTGAACTTGCGACCGGCGATACGGTCACGGCGGGCAAGAACACGATCAATCTGGTGGGGCTGGGCGAAAATACCCAGATCCTCCGGCTGGGCTTGCTGAAAGGCATGGAGAACCTTCGCGGCTGGACGCCGACGCAGCGCGACGAAATTGACGGCCTGGCTGGTCAGATCATTACGCGGAAGGACGTTCGTCCGTTGCGCAACGAAGGCAAGCCGGTCGGGTATCTGTACGAGTAAGCCGAGTAAGCGCATTCGCCTTTGTCAGGCCAGACCTCGCGCTGCCGCCCGCCCCGGTAATACCTGTTGCGCAGGTCTTCGGGTTGGCAAGCGTGATCCGCTTTGCCATAACATGGCGCAACGAAATGTTGCGCGTGCGGGGTCGAGCCTTGAATCCGCCTGCAGCCAAAAGCAAGCCGGGAGGATTCATGGCCGATATCCGCGTACTCGCCACCGATCTGGAATTTCCCGAAGGGCCGGTGGTGATGCCCGACGGCTCGGTGGTGCTGGTCGAAATCCGCGGCAAGCGGCTGACACGGGTTTATCCTGATGGTCGCAAGGAGGTGGTTGCCGAAATCCCCGGCGGCCCCAACGGCGCGGCGCTCGGGCCCGACGGCAAGATGTACATCTGCAACAATGGCGGCTTCAGCTGGATTCCCACCGGCAAGATGATCATGCCGGGGCCGCAGCCCGACGACTATCAGGGCGGTTCGATCCAGCGCGTCGATTTGCAAAGCGGCAAGGTCGAGACGGTGGTCGCCAAATGCGGCGAGCATGCGCTGCGGGGGCCGAACGATCTGGTGTTCGACAAGCATGGCGGGCTCTGGTTCTCCGAACTCGGCAAGCGCCGCGCCCGCGAGATGGATGTCGGCGGGATGTACTATCTCAAGCCGGGCATGAAGGAGGTCGTCGAGGTCGTGCATGGCGTGCTGCCGGCCAACGGCATCGGGCTCTCGCCCGACGAGAATACCGTCTACATCGCGGAAACGCCGACCGCGCGGCTCTGGGCCTACGACCTTTCCGCGCCCGGAACATTGAAGCCGCGCGATGTCATCTATCGCGGCGAGCGCGGCAAGCCGATCACGGGCCTTGGCGGCTACCAGATGTTCGACTCGATGGCGGTGGAGGCAAACGGGAATGTCTGCGTCGCGACGCTGATCTCGGGCTGCATCTCGGTGATCGCGCCCGACGGCACGCTGGTCGAGCAGGTGCCGACCGGCGACCGCGTCACCACCAACATCGCGTTCGGCGGCCCGGAACTGAAGACGGCCTACATCACGCTGTCGGGCAAGGGCGAACTGATCGCGATGGACTGGGCGCGGCCTGGACTGCCGCTGAATTTTTTGAACAAGTGACGATTGCGAATACGCAATCGTCATTCCGGGGCGATGCGAAGCATTGAGCCCGGAATCTCGAGATTCCGGGTCTGGTGCTGACGCACCATCCCGGAATGACGGAGCCTCACCAGCGGAGTCTTGAATGGCCTTTCTAGAACCGGTTACCCTCCAGGGCGCGCATGCACGGCTGGAGCCGTTGTCGCAGGATCAATGCGACGGGCTGGTGGAGGCGGTGCGGGACGGGGAGCTGTGGAAGCTCTGGTATACCTTCATTCCGACCGCCGACAGCATGCAGAAGGAGATCGATCGCCGGCTCGCGCTGTATGCGGCAGGCGCGATGCTGCCGTTCACGGTCTATGATGCCGCGGGCAAAATCGCGGGCATGACGACCTACATGAACGTCGATGCCGGCAACCGTCGCGTCGAAATCGGCTCGACCTGGTACGCCAAACGCGTGCAGCGCAGCGCGCTCAATACGCAGTGCAAGCTGCTGCTGCTGACGCACGCCTTCGAGAAGCTCGATTGCATTGCGGTAGAGTTCCGCACGCACTTCTTCAATCACCAAAGCCGGCGCGGTATCGAGCGTCTCGGCGCCAAGCAGGATGGTATCCTGCGCAACCACCAGATCGCGCCGAACGGCACGTTGCGCGACACCGTGGTTTACAGCATCATCGCCAGCGAATGGCCGACGGTGAAGGCGCATCTCAACTACCAGCTCAACGAGAAGACGCGGTAACGCTCACGCCGCGCTAGAAACGATACGATGGAAACGTTCGATTACGTGATTATCGGCGCGGGCTCCGCGGGAAGCGTGCTCGCCAACCGGCTCGGCGAAGATTCCGCCACCCGCATCTGTGTGCTCGAAGCGGGGCCGAGCGACTGGCATCCCTACATTCATCTGCCGGCCGGCTTCATCAAGACGTTCCACATGAAGAGCGTCAACTGGGCGTATCAGCAGGAACCGGGACCATGGACGGGTGGCCGCAGCATCTACGCGCCGCGCGGCAAGACGCTGGGCGGTTCGTCCTCCATCAACGGTCATATCTACAACCGCGGCCAGCGCCAGGATTTCGATACCTGGGCGCAGCAGGGTAACCGCGGCTGGGGCTATCCGGACATCCTGCCCTATTTCAAGCGATTGGAACGACGGATCGGTGAGGGCGACGAAACCTATCGCGGCCGCGACGGCAGCCTCACCGTCACCACGATGGACTGGAACGATCCGCTCTGCGAGGCTTTCATGGAAGGCGCCATGAGCCTCGGTATCCCGCGCAATCACGACTACAACGGCGCGATCCAGGAGGGCGTGTCCTACTGCCAGCGCACCATCGAGAATGGCCTGCGCATGAGCGCTGCCAAGGCGTTCCTGCATCCGGCGCGGAAGCGGGGAAATGTCGATGTGCGCACGCACGCGCATGTCACCAACATCATTTTCGAGGGCAAGCGCGCGGTCGGCGTGCGCTACCTCAAGGGCGGCAAGGGCGGTACGCCCATCGAGGTGCGCGCCAGCAAGGAAGTCATTCTCTCCGGCGGCGCCTATAATTCACCGCAGGTGCTGCAGTTGTCCGGCGTCGGTTCGCCGGAGTTGTTGCAATCGCACGGTATCGAAGTTCGTCACGCGCTGCCCGGCGTCGGCGAAGGCCTGCAGGATCACTACGCGCCGCGTTCGGTCGCGCGCGTCAAGAACATCCAAACCATCAACGAACTGCGGCGCGGCTTGAGCCTCTGGGTCGAGGCGCTGAAATGGGCGACGACCCGGCGCGGGCTGCTCTCGCTGTCGCCGACCATGGTCTATTGCTTCTGGCACTCCGGCGAGACCACCGAAAGCTCCGACCTGCAGCTCACCTTTACGCCCGCGAGCTACAAGGAGGGCGTGCAGGGCCAGCTCGAAGACGAGCCGGGCATGACCGTCGCCTCATGGCAGCAGCGGCCGGAGAGCCGCGGCTATGTCCGCATCCGCTCAGCCGATCCGTTCGCGCCGCCGATCATCCAGACCAATTATCTCGTCGAGGAAATCGATCGCCGCGTCGTCGTCGCCGGCATGAAGCTGGCGCGGCGGCTGCTGCAGTCTGCGCCGCTCGCGCCCTATTACGCCTACGAGGATTTCCCCGGGCCCAAGGTGCAGAGCGACGACGAATTCCTCGCCGCCGCCACCGAGCGCGGCACCACCACGTTCCATCCCGGCTGCACCTGCCGCATGGGACCGGCGGATACCAAATGGGCCGTGGTCGACGACCAGTTGCGCGTGCACGGGCTGCGGGGCCTTCGCGTGGTCGACGCCTCGATCATGCCGCGCATGATCTCAGCGAACCTCAATGCATCGACGCTGATGATCGCCGACAAGGCCTCCGACATGATCCGCGGCAAGACCGCGCCGGAAGCGGTGCGGTTTCCGGTGTCGGCCTAGGCGGCCTCGGGGCGGTACAGCGTATCGATCGTGATCGCGCCGATCGCGCGCGATACGCAGGGGCAGATCTTGCGGTTGTCCCGTTTCTGCTGATCGCTGAAGAAGACGTCGCGATGATCGATCTCGCCATCGACGGCAACGACATCGACGGCGCAGACGCCGCACTCGCCGCGCTGGCAATCCGAGATCACCTCGAAGCCGGCGGCGTTCAGCGCGTCGAGCATGGAGCTGTTTTGCGGCACCACCAACTCGGTGTCCGTATCCTTCAGCCGCACGCGGAATTCCGCCGTTGGCATCAGGCCGCTGGAGCCGAAGGTTTCGTAGCGCAAGTCTGCGGGCGCTCTTCCAGAATCGTTCCAGGCGCGTCGCGCGGCCTCCAGCATCCGCATCGGGCCGCAGATCACGGCGATGGCATCGTCAGGGAGGGCGCGGAAGGTGGCGTCCAGATCAATCCGCGCGCCTTCGTCAGAGGTATGCATGATCAGTCGATCGCCGAGCATTGCAGACAATTCATCGAGGAACGCGGCGTCGCCGCGCGACTTCACCGCGTAATGCAGGGTGGGGTCGATATTCGTGCGGCGCAGCGCGGCGGCGATAGCCATGATCGGGGTGATGCCAATGCCACCCGCGATTAGGCAGTAATTCTGCCGCGTCCAGTCGATATCGAGCAACGAGGTCGGATTGCTGGTTTCAATCCGTGCGCCTGCTCGCAAGCTCCACATGCCGCGCGAGCCTCCGCGGCTGTCCGGCGCCAGCCGGACCGCGATGCGATAGGTGCTGGGATCGTTGGTCTCCACCAGCGAGTAGGATCGCCGCGCGGGCTGTCCGTCGATCAGCACGTTAACACCGATATGGCTGCCAGCCGGGCAGGGCGGCACGCCGCCGCTATCCGGGCGCAGGCGGAATTCACGGATCTGAGGCGTGACGTCACGGATGGTTTCGACGGTACACCAGTTCCAGTGCTCGGCAAAACGCATGGCTATCCCTATTCGGCCGATGATTTGAGCAGCGCCAGGGCAGGCAGCAGATCGAGATGCGTGCGATTTCGGATCGCGAGCCGCAGGTTGCGCGCGGCGAGACGGGAATGCTCGCGCATCACGGCCTCGGCGCGCGCGCCTTCCCGGTTCTCGATCGCGTCGACCACGATGCGGTGATGGTCCTGCGCGAGCAGCAGAATTTGGTGCGCCTCCGGCAGCGCCGACTGTGCCATCACGAACGCGCTGGGGGAGGCGAACGGCAGCGCCGAGACGCGGTCGATTTCGCGGATCAGCGGCGCGCTGGCGGACAATTCGTTGAGCAGCGCATGAAAGCGCGCGTTCATGGTCACATAGGCGGAGAATGCTTCGACCGAAACCGGATCCTGCCGGACCAACTGGTCGAGATCGGCAAGACACTCCTTCAGCGGTTCGAGGCTGCGCGCGCTGGCGCCGCGTTCGGCTGCAAAGCGC
>PNLC01000081.1 GCA_013822885.1 Bradyrhizobium sp. | reverse complement strand
CCCCTCGGCCAGCAGTTCGCGCGCATGCCAGTAAGGCGTTGACACGACCGGCTTCCCCAGACCGAAGCTGTAGGCCAGCGTGCCCGACGTCATCTGGGCCTCGTTGAGATAGGGCGTGACGTAGACGTCGCACATTGAAATGAATTCGAGCAGCGTAGCCTGATCAACGAACCGGTCGAGGAATACGACGTGATCTTCGACGCCAAGTTTGCGCACGCGGTCTATCAGGCTCCCGCGATAGGCTTCGCCCTGATCGCGAACCAGATTGGGGTGCGTCGCACCGAGCACCACGTAGATTGCGTCCGGCCGCTGTTTCAGGATCGAGGGCATGGCGTCGATCATGACCTCGATGCCCTTGCTGGGGGACAGCAGGCCGAACGTCAGAATGACCGACCGGCCGCCGAACCCGAGCTTGGCCTTTGCCGCACCCGGCGCGACGAACGGGAAGTCGGGGATGCCATGGGCAATGACCTCGATCTTGTCGTCCGGCACGCGATAGATATCGCGTAGCAGTTCGCGGCCCTTGTTGGCCATCACGACGACCTTCGAGGAGACGTCGACGATACGCTCCATCACCGCCCGCTGGGCCGACGACGGCGCAGCCAGCACCGTGTGCAGTGTCGTGACAACCGGCATGGTAAGACGCGACAGCAATTCCAGGATATGGGCCCCGGCCTCCCCGCCGAAGATTCCGAACTCGTGCTGCAGACAGACCACGTCGAACCGGCCGGCGTTGAGAAACGCCGCGGCGCCGACATACTCCTCGATGCTGTCATCCTTGATCTGCAACGCGACCGAAGCAGGATAGTCATAGGTTTGATCGTGGTCGGTCATCGCCAAGATGCAGGTTTGCAGGTTTGGCCGTGAATTCGCGATCGCGCGTTGCAGATCGGTCGAAAACGTTGCGATGCCGCAGCGGCGAGGCAACGAATTGCCGATCACCGCGATCTTGCGGAGCGGCGTCACGTGCATGCCTCGACCAGGCCGGTCGGCTTCGCGGCATCGGGAGCGACTGAATGAGTGAGGCCTATCGAAGGCTCGGAAAGCCGCTGCAACAGCAGATCGACTGGAATGGCAGCCGGATACGCGATCAGGGCGGTCAGCCCGTTGTCGCCAACTTCGATGCTGGTAGGACCGCCGGCAGCGAAGATCGCCTGCCCCATTGAGACCGCGGTCAATCCAATCGCCGCATGACCGGCGAGAGCAAGAACCCAGGTCTCCGCTTCGGCGAGCAGCGCCCAGCTTGAACCCCTGGGCAGATCAATCCGCTCGAGCACAAAATATTGGCTCGCGACAAGAACCGTCCGCTCAACAGTCAGGCGGTTCGGATCAGGTGAGGACCGAAGCGGCCACGCGTTGGCAACCGCTACGCCATTGTCGATGTGCAATTCGCGCGCTCTGCCGTAGTCGAACAGGCGGAATGTAGTGTCGCTGCGCTGTTGAATCTCGGCGAGCACGATACCGGCGCCGAGAGCGTGGATGGTGCCGGCCGGAATGAAGATCACATCGCCTTCCGCAACTGGCCGCCATTGAACCAGATCAACGATCGAGCCATTCGTGATCGATGCCCGCAATTCCTGTGGCGTTACCCGTCGATTCAGTCCGACGCCGATCTGCGCGCCTGGCTTCGCTGAGATGATGTACCATGCTTCGCTCTTGCCGTTCGCCATCCCCATCGCGCGCGCGAACGTATCGTCCGGATGAACCTGGATCGACAATGGCTCGCTGGTAAACAGCAACTTGAGCAGCAAGGCGGGGATCGGAGCATTCTTGTCGGCCCGCTCGAACCAGAGCTCGCCCACGGCGTCCCCGGTGCCATCGATGCTGCTCCAGGGGTGGAGATCGCTGACGCCCCAGGGCTTGTGCATGGCCCGCACGGACGCGTGTTCGATGGGCATAGGGTCTCCTGACCCGTGACGCGCATGCCGAAGCGACATGCCGCTGGTCGATATCATCCATAAAGTTTGTGTGACAAGGCGCAGCGTCTCCGGACGTGCCTTGTTGCAGAACCGGTGACGCTGTTGCTGATATGGATACTGCTGCACCCAATAACAACCGCTTGGCTTCGCGCGCGGTCGATATGGTGCAAAATGGCACGGAGAACCCGCAAGCGGCTACGGATGCGGCACAGGCGTGATGGATGCCTTTCGCTGGCCGTTGCTTTTGGGATTTTGCTCGACATCGTGGCTCAAAGGGCGTCTGCTGCCATCACCACCCATCCCTGGCTGGCACAGGGCCGCAAGGTGGACGTCTGGGCCTACTCTGGCGCGATCCAGCCTGTCGGGCATGATCGGAAACAACACTTCCATCCCCACCATTTCAGCCGTCAGCTTAGGCCCGCCACTGACCCGCATCAGAAGAAACAGCCACGGCGATTCGCGAAAGGAACAGCGATGAAAAAACCTCTTCTCTCAATAGACGAACCGGAGCCGAAGAAGGCATCACGCGCCGACAGGCCCCCGACCGAAGGGTTCGCGACGGTTGTCGACGGCCATTTCAAGTCGGAGTTTGATACTGCCGAGGCGGCCGAAGCCGCCGGGCGGAAGCTGAAGTCGGCCTATCCATATCTTCAGATCGAGATCTACGATTCCGCGATGAAGGTCCGCACCTTGCTTAGCTAGTCTAGTAGCCAGGCTGGCGACAGTTCCCCAACGGGGCAACGGGTTCGACGCGGGAAATCCCTCGTCAAGCCATCTCGTCGGTCCAGACCTTGAAGCTGACCAGTGTATTTGGCCCGAATGTCTGGGTGATCGGGACATCGGAAGCATCGCGCCCCTGTGCGATCAGGACGCGGCCGATCCTCGGCACGTTGTTGCGCGGATCGAAGGTGCGCCAATGTCCGCCGATATAGGCCTCGAACCAGCCGGCAAAATCCCCCACCGCCCAGGGTTTCGGCGTGCCGATGTCGCTGAGATATCCCGTGCAATAGCGCGCGGGAATATTCATGCAGCGGCAGAACGCGATGGCGAGATGGGCGTAGTCGCGGCAAACGCCCTTGCCTTCCTCATAGGCTTCCAACGCCGTCTTGCTGGCGCGCGCGTGCTCATAACCGAAGGCGATGTGATGATGGACGAAATCGCAGATCGCCTGCACCCGCGCCCAGCCCGGCGGCGTCTTCTGGAACAACTGCCAGGCGATTTCCGAAAGCCGGTCGGTCTCGCAATAGCGGCTGCCAAGCAGATAGACCAGGGTGTCCGCGGGCAGATCCTCGACCGCGTGCTGAACCGCCGAAGGAAACACCGGATCGGGCAGGCCGCTGTCGCGAACGATGCCATCGGAGGCAAGGCGCATGCGGCCGGCGGGCGCGACGATGCGGCTGCACCAATTGCCGAACAGGTCGCGATAGGGCGTGATCTCGACGACCGGATCGGTGGTGAGGAAGTCCGGCACGATGACATCGGACGCGCGGGTGAAGTGTGTGCCCAGCACCATGATCATCGGCGTCGGCTGCGGAAAATCGTAGAGCATTTCGAATCCGACGCGCATCTTCATTCGAAATGCCTTTCAGGCTGCTGAATGCTCGAAATGGCTACGAAACCATTCCCATACAAGGCTCCAGCTGCCTTATTCGGTCAAATGCGGCCAGCAGTGGAGAAAACAATAGCTAATTTCCGCAAAAGCGCGCACGGTGCGACGATGCCTCAACAATATCATGTCATCGCGTGCAAACACCGCGGGCAGGCGGCATGACCATGCGCTCGCGGCGGGAAACGGTTCATTTCAGGCACCCGTTCCGCATCAAGGGCATCGACCGGCAACTCGCGCCGGGGGCTTACGAAGTCATCACCGATGAGGAGATGATCGAGGGACTTTCGTTCCCGGGCTTTCGGCGCGTCGCCACCATGATCATGGTACCCGGTGCACCGCCGCAACGCGCCGCGATGGAAATGATCTCGATCAGCGCGGTCGACCTCTCCGACGCGCAGCGCATCGACGCGAGCCGACCGCATGAATGAGACGCCGATCGAACTGGACAAGCATCGCGGCATGGCGGCGCAGAAGGCCACCGACATCCGCCGTGCGCTTGCCGACGTCGAAGCCAACGCAAAGCTGCTTCGCGACAAGCAGGGCATCATCGAAATCCAGATCCTTGCCGCGCCGGCCACGTCGTGGCCCGAGGCGGTGGCCAAGGCGCATTACGTGCTCAATCTCTACTCGGCCAGCCTCCCGCCGACTGACACGCATCACCGCGACCTCGTGACTGCAGTGCTTGCGGATCTTACCCGGCTCTCGAAGGATGTGACCTGAACAAACACGTGTTCCGCTCAATGAGTGAGCAACTTCATCCGGCACGTTCCAGCCAGAAAATTGGAGCGGCCCAACCGAAAGTACCTGATGCAAAATCTCTCGCCCCGTCACGTCATGACTGAAGAATCGCTTCGCCTCGGTGTGGAATCCGGCTGGTACTCGACCAAGGTCAGCGGAACCTTCGTCTCGGGGCCGCATTCTTCCGAAGCCGACTGCCTGCGCAGAATCGCTGAAATCAACCCGCCTGCAGCGAAGAAAAAAAAGGTGTAATTCCGCTTCGTACTGGGAGGAAAACCGATGGCACTCGCACGCGGTAACATCAGAGGTTACGAAGACGACCGGATGGTGCTGCTGTTTTCCATGATGGATGACGCAAGGGAAGTGCCTTGCGCCGTCAGCGCTTCGGCCATGGATGAGCTCGAACACGTGCCGCGGACGCCGGCCAATCAGCGCGAGGAACAGTTCGTGCGATTGCGCGACCGCATCGAGGCGTGCGCATCCCGCAAATTCCTGGCGCGGGAGTTCGAAGGCACCCCTCCCGGCATCATCGTGCGCGGTATCGACTTCCGGCGGACCTGAAAGCAGGTCCGGCGGTTGCTAAGGCGCGACGCCAAATTGCGTCGCGCACGCCCGTGGCAATCAGCTAAACGGCAGCCGGGCTTACCGAGCTGCCTTATTTCCACTTCGCCAGATAGAAGCGCGGCAGCTCGTCCGGGTATGGCGTGAAGTCGAGCTGCCTGGCGTGGCCGTAGGTCGTCACATAGGTGTGCAGCGGCGCCCAGTAGGCCTGCTCGGTGATCTTCTTGATCGCCGCCGAATAGGCCTCCTTGCGCACTTCCGGACTGATGGATGATCCGCCCTGCACCAGCCACTGCTGCACGTCCGGATCGCGCGCATAGTCGTCGGCGCCGCCATCGAAGAAATTGGGCAGAATGGCCGAGACGTCGTTGATCGAATAGCTGCCCCAGCTTCCGAGATACGCGCGCAGTTCGCCGGCCTTGGCGCGCTGGATCAGGGCCGCCGTCTGGAGCTGGTTGAGCTTGGCGCGAATGCCGACCGCGTGCAGGTAGTTCTGGACCGCCGAGCCCCATTGCGGCAGCACGTAGCTCGCGAGCTCCACGTCGAAGCCATCGGGATAACCGGCCTCGGTGAGAAGCTGTTTGGCCTTGGCGGGATTGTAGTCGTAGGTGGCGGCGACCTCGCCGTCGCAGCCGAATTGCGACGGAATGCATGGCGCCGAAGGAACGCGGCTGCCGCCGGTGACGAGCTTCTCGGCGATCGCCTTGCGGTCGATCGCGTACCAGATCGCCTGACGCACCTTGAGCTTGGTCATGGGATTGTCGGCACCGGTGCGGGCCGCGGCATCGAGCGAGAGGTAGCCGATCCGCATCGATTCCTTGCGCACCGCCTGTAGATGCGGCATCCGGTTCACCGGGTCGATCTGGTCCGGATTCATGTTCCAGATCCAGTCGGCGCGGCCGGCAAGCAATTCCGTCATCTCGGTCGCGGCGTCAGGCACGAAGCGCACGCTCATCTTCTTGATCGCGGCCTTGCCCTTCGGACTGCCCGCCCAGTAATCCTCAAACCGCTCGAAGTCGATGGAAACGCCGGGCTCGACCTTGGTCATCTTGTACGGGCCGGCGCCGACCGGCGCCTTGGCGTAACCTTCCGCGCCGACCTTCTCGCGATAGGCCTTGGGATAGATCGGGATGACCAGCGCGAAATATTCCAGCGCCGCGGGGTTCGGCCGCTTCAGCTTGACCCGCACCGAGAGATCGCCGGTTTTCTCGGCCTTTTCGAGCCAGTTGTAGTTCGACGGCGTCGATAGCCGGCTCGCCGGATCGGCAATCAGGTTGATGGTGTAGACAACGTCGTCGGCGGTGAAGGCGCTGCCGTCGTGGAATTTGACGCCGGGCCGCAAGGTGAACTCGATCGTGGTCGCATCCGGCAGCTTCCACTCGGTGGCGAGCAGCGGTTCGAGCTTGAACGTATCCGGATTGCGGTAGACCAGCGCGTCCCAGCCCTGATGGTGCATCACTACGCCGGTGCGCAAATTGTTGTAGTAGGGATCGACGTTGGGCAGCGCGTCGCGCATCACGATCCGTAACGTATCGGCGGACTTCTGCGCCGCCGCCGGCACCGCACCGGCGCCGAGCAGAACCGCCGTCAGAATTGCCGCGCCTAGCCTGGTTTGCCTACGCATATTACCCTCCGTCCTTGCTGTTTGCGACGTGAAGCACGCCCTGTGTCCAAGCCTGTGTCCAAGACGCCGTGAAGCACGCTCTATGCCAAATGA
Source organism: Bradyrhizobium sp. (assembly GCA_013822885.1). GTDB lineage: Bacteria > Pseudomonadota > Alphaproteobacteria > Rhizobiales > Xanthobacteraceae > Bradyrhizobium. Next base: position 5,154 of record PNLC01000081.1, on the reverse strand, counting down.
CACTCTACCATCCCCGCGGGTGCACGGAACATGGGCGCCGGCGCCGCATGGCGGCAGCGTTCGACCGCGATACGGCAGCGCGGATTGAACCGGCAGCCCGGCGGAATATTGGCCGGGTCCGGCATGGCATCGCCAAGGCCGATGTCCGGCACGCCCTTGCCCGGCTCCGGCGTCAGCACGCTCTCCAGCAGCGCCCTGGTATAGGGGTGGCCGGGCTCGCGAAACAGCGCGTCGGTCTCGTTGCGCTCGACGAAACGGCCGAGATACATCACGGCAACCTCGCTCGCGACGTGCTCGACGACCGCGAGATTGTGGCTGATGAAGAGGTAGGTCAGCCCGAGATCGCGGCGCAGATCGGCCAGCAGGTTGAGGATCTGCGCCTGCACCGAGACGTCGAGCGCGCTGGTCGGCTCGTCGCAGATCACGATCCGCGGCTCGAGCACCAGCGCACGCGCAATCGCCGCGCGCTGGCGCTGTCCGCCGGAGAGTTGCGCCGGCATGCGCTCGCCCATCGCGGCCGAGAGGCCGACGCGCTCCAAAATACTTCCGACCCGGCGCTCGATCTCGCCGCGCGAAAACGTGCCCTGGGCGACAAGCGGCAGCGCCACGATGTCCTTGATCCGCCGGCGCGGATTGAGCGAGGCGAACGGATCCTGAAACACCGGCTGGATCAGCCGGGCGCGCGCCTTGCGGTCGAGATCGAACAGGCGCTTGCCGTCGACCAGCACGGTGCCCGATGTCGGCTTGAGCAGCCCCAAAATCAGGCGCGCGAGCGTGGATTTGCCGCAGCCGGACTCGCCGACGATGCCGAGCACGCTGCCGGGCGCAATGCTGAACGTGACGTCGTCGACCGCGACCACGCGCTTTTCTGCCGACATCAACCCGGTGCGCACGCGAAACTCGCACCGCAAATTCTGGACCTCGATCGCGACGTTCATGCGGGTTGCGGCTCCGCGGATTGCGGCGCGAGCCGGCAAAGATAGTCATGCGCCTCGCCGGCCTGACGGCGGGGAATCTCGTGCGCGCAGGTCTCGTCGGCGTGCGAGCAGCGCGAACGGAACGCGCAGCCGGCAAAGCCCGGCCCGATCGCCGGCACCACGCCCGGGATCGAGCCCAGCGGCTTGTCGCGTTGCACCCGGCCCGGCACCGGCACACAGGAGAGGAGACCGCGCGTGTAGGGGTGCTGCGGCGCGCGGAACAATTCCGCGGTCGGCGCGCGCTCGACCACCTCGCCGGCATACATTACCGAGACATGGTCGGCGACGCGCGCGACGATGCCGAGATCGTGGGTGATCAGCAGGATCGAGAGGCCGAGTTCGCGCTTGAGGGTGGCGAGCAGCCGCAGGATCTGCGCCTGCACGGTGACGTCCAGCGCGGTGGTCGGCTCGTCGGCGATCAGCAGTTCGGGATCGCACATCAGCGCCATCGCGATCATGACGCGCTGGCGCAGGCCGCCCGAGAGTTGGTGCGGGAACTGGCCGAGCCGCATGCCGGGCGCGGTGATGCCGACGCGGCCCATCAGTTCGGCGGCGCGGTCGAGCGCGGCTGCGCGCGTGCCGCCCTTGTGGCGGGTCAGCACTTCCGTCATCTGCGAGCCGATCGTGAAGGCCGGATTGAGGCTGGTCATCGGCTCCTGGAAGATCATCGCCATACGATTGCCGCGCAGCCGCGCCATCTCGCGATCCGACAGCGACAGCAAATCAGTGCCGGCGAAGCTCATGCGTTTCGCGCTCCGTTGCCCGCCGCGGGCGAGCAGGCTCATGACCGCCAGCGCAGTGACTGACTTGCCGCAGCCGGATTCGCCAACCAGGCAATGGGTTTCGCCCTTCTCGACCCGGAACGAGGCGCCGCGCACCGCAGCCGTGCGGCCGCCGAAACCCACTTGCAGTTCCTCGATCTCCAGCAGCGCGCTCATCGCAGCCGCTCCGAGCCCAAGAGGTTGCGCAGGCCGTCGCCGACCAGATTGATGCCGAGCACCAGCACGAACAGCGCGACGCCGGGGATCATGATCACCCAGGGCGAGAAGAACATGTAGTCCTTGCCTTCCGCGATCATCAGCCCCCAAGACGGCAGCGGCGGCGGCACGCCGAGCCCGAGGAACGACAGGGCCGCCTCGAGCAGGATGGCGAGCGCCATCTCCAGCGTGGCCACGACCGCAAGATGACTCGCGATGTTTGGCAATATTTCCTTGATCAGCAGATGCGGCATCGAGGCGCCGGCGCACCAGGCGGCGCTGACGTAATCGTGGTTGCGAACCTGCATCGTCGTGGCGCGCGCAACGACGGCAAAACGGTCCCACAGCAAGAGCCCCAGCGTCGCGACGACAAGCCCCAACCCCGATCCCATCAGTCCGACCACGGCGAGCGCGACCAGCACCACCGGGATCGACAGCCGCGTCGTGATGGCGAACAGCACGAAATCGTCGACGCGGCCGCCGAAGAAGCCGCCGAGTATGCCGAGCGTGATGCCGATCAATCCCGACGTGATCACCGTCATGATGCCGATCAGCAGCGAGATGCGTGCGCCATAGACCAGCCGCGCCAGATAGTCGCGTCCAAGCTGGTCGGTGCCCAACAGATGCCCGGCCTCGCTGCCTTCCATCCAGAACGGCGGCTTGAGGCGATTGCCGAGATCCTGGGTGAATGGGTCATAAGGCACCAATGAATTGCCGACAACCGCGGCCGCCGCGATGACGGCGACGATGGCAATCCCGATCGCAAAACCCGCGGTACCGACGCGCAAGGTCTGGGGTGGAAGAATGGCAATCGGCTCGCTCATCCCGTACGCAGCCTCGGATCGAGCAGCGCGTTGAGGATGTCGGCCAGCAAAGTGAGGCCGATGTAGAACACGGCCAGCACCAGCACCACCGCCTGCACCACCGGAAAATCGTTCTTGGCGATGCTCTCCCAGCCGAGATAGCCGACGCCATGCAGCGCGAACACGGTCTCGATGACGATCGAGCCGCCGAGCATGAAGCCGAGTTGGACCGCGGCAATCGACACCACGGGAATGGCGGCGTTGCGAAGCGCGTGCTTGAAGATGATGCGCGCGCGCGACAGGCCTTTGGCGCGCGCGGTGCGGATGTAATCGGACGCCATCGCCTCGATCATACCGGAGCGCGTCAGCCGCGTCAGCGCCGGGATCGCCGTGAAGGCGAGCACGATGCCCGGCATCACGAAATGCTGCCAGGTGCCGGTACCCGAAATGGGCAGGATACCGAGTTGCAGGCCGAGCACGATCATCAGGATCAGCGCCAGCCAGAAGCTCGGAATCGCCTGCCCCACCATCGTGAACATGGTGACGCTGCGGTCGACCCAGGTGTTCTCGCGGACCGCCGCCAGGATGCCGAGCGGCAGCGAGATGATCAGGGCAAGGCTCAGGCCGACCAGGCCGAGCGTGAGCGTGATCGGCAAGCGCTTCTGAATCAGGTTGGCGACGCTGTCCTTGAAGAAATAGCTCTGGCCAAAGTCGCCGACGATGGCGCGGCCGGTCCAGGCGAAGAACTGGACGTAGAGCGGCCGGTCGAGACCATAGGCCTTGCGCACGATCTCGACGTCGGCCTGCGTTGCCGAGGGGCCCGCGATCGAAACGGCAAGGTCGCCCGACAGGCGCGTCAGCAGGAACGCGAGCGTCATCACGGTGAACGCAACCAGCAGACCCAGAACGAGACGCCGGGCAATCAGACGCAACATCTACAAATCCTCAGTGCCGGCCGGCACGCACCCGCATTTTCAAACCGGCGAAGCAGGCGCAACGGTGTCACCAAACCGGTGCACCGTGCAAGAGAGCCGGATGCACTTATTGCGCGTACTTCGTCGTCGAATCGATTCGAATTCCTGATTGCGATGGTTGCAATGTGCATGCCAACGCGCACAGCAACTTTGCCGGCAGGGGTTCCGGCCTGCCGTTGCACCCTGTTTGCAGGTCCGTCAGCTCAGGAGATATAGCGGCTCGGCGCGAACGGCGTGACGTCGTAGGGGGGCGGCGCGCCGGCGATCATGGCGGCAATGGCGGCTCCCGTCGCCGGACCTGTCGTGAAGCCGATATGCTGGTTGCCGAAAGCCAGCCACAGGCCGGCATGGCGAGGCACCGGGCCGATCATCGGCAGGCTGTCGGGCAGCGTCGGCCGCGATCCTCGCCACGTGTCGCCGACAGCGTCACCGAATTCGACCACCTCGCGCGCGAGCGGAACTACCTGATCGAGCTGGACGAACGAGGAAGGCGCGTCTCGGCCGGTCAGTTCGACGCCGGAGGTGACGCGGACGCCCTGCTCCATCGGCGTCATGAGAAAGCTGCCGTCGGCGTCATGGATCGGGCGCTGCAGCGTGCGCGACGGGTTCGGCTTGAATTCGCGATGATAACCGCGCTCGAAAGCCAGCGGAACGCGATAGCCGAGCGGCCGCAACAGGTCCGCCGACCACGGTCCCAGCGCGACCACGACATGCCGCGCCAGGATCTCGCCATCGGCCAGCACCACGCGCCAGCGCTCACCGTCCGGCACGATCGACTTGACGTTCGACTGCCTGAGATCGCCGCCCACGCTCGCGAACATCCGCGCATAGGCCTTCACCACCTCGCCGGGAGAGTCGACCGAAGCGGTCTGGCTGTGCAACAGGCCTACTTTATAGACAGGCAGGATGCCCGGCTCGATGGCGGAGATGCCCTGCCGGTCGAGCAATTCGCTGGCGATGCCGAATTCGGTCAGCAGGGCCTGCTCCAGCTTCGCCGCCGCAACGGCATCGCCGCGCCACGCCTTCAGCCAGCCGGTCTCGCGGATGCGGTGCCCGGCGCCCGCCTTGACGATCCATTCCCGATGCAGCTTCAGCGATGCGCCGATCAGCCCGTGCAATGCGGCCGCCCGCGGCCTCAGACGCGGGCCGGCCGAATTGGCCAGGAAGCGCACGACCCATCCCGCGTTCCGGGCCGCCCAAGCCGGATTCCACCGCAGCGCAGGGTGGCGGTTGGTCAGGTATTTCGGCAGCGCCTTCCATAGCGAGGGATTGTTGAGCGGCGCAATCGAGCCGCTGCTGATGATGCCGGCATTGCCATACGAGGTCTCGCTGCCCGGCTCGCGCCGGTCGACGAGAACGACCGACATGCCGCGCTGCCGGGCGGCATAGGCCGTCGACACCCCGACGATGCCCGCGCCGAGCA
>PNLC01000080.1 GCA_013822885.1 Bradyrhizobium sp. | reverse complement strand
CCGAGCTCGGCGTACGCTACGTGCTCGAAGGCAGCGTGAGAAAGAGCGGCGAGCGCGTGCGCATCACCGCGCAGCTCAACGACACCGCCACCGGCAGCCACCTCTGGGCCGAGCATTTCGACCGCGACCTGACTGACGTCTTCGCCGTACAGGACGAGATCACTGACGCCATTGTCGCGGCGATAGAACCGCAGATTTACGCTGCGGAAAACTTTCGAAGCCGTCGAAAACCGCCCAACAGCATGGATGCGTGGGACCTCGTGATGCGCGCGCTGTCGCATCACTGGCGGATCACACAGTCTGACAGTATCGCCGCGCAGAACCTGCTGGAACGGGCAATTGCGATCGACCCCCATTACGGCCAGGCGCTGGCCCTGTTCGCAACCAACCACATGTTCGGGGTACATCTGGGCTGGAACGACATAGCGGTCGCAGCGCCCGCTGCCGAACGGGCGGCGTTGGCGGCCATCGCCGCCGACGGCGAGGATGCGTGGGCACACACCGCGCTTGCCAGCGTGTACTTCTCTACCCGCCGTCTTGATCATTCGCTTGCCGAGTTCGAACTGGCGCTGCAGCTCAATCCCAACTTCTCGCTGGCGCAGGGATACTACGCCCTGGCGCTATCCTACTGCGGGCGATGGCAGGACGCCTACGCGGCGACGCAACGCGCCATCCGCCAGAGCCCCCGCGATCCCTCTTCCGCGATTTATTACGGCGTCGCCGCCTATGCCCAGTTCGTCGGCAGGAACTATCAGGAGGCGATTTCGCTGGCGCGCGAGGCGACCAGGCAACGCGGCGATCTCAGCGGTGCCTATCGAGTGCTGACGGTCGCTGCCGGGATGACCGGCCAGATCGAGGTTGCCCGGACGGCGCTCCAGGAATTGCGTCGGACCCAGCCCAATATTTCATTGGACTGGATCGCGACCCAGCTGCCCTGGAAGCTCGACGCCGATCGCGAGCATTACCTCGAAGGCTTTCGCCGCGCCGGGCTCGAGTAAAGCGCCGGATCCGGGCGTCGTGCGGGCCGTCCGGACCTGCGTCGCCACCCTTAACTGCAGGTCCTCAACGCGGGACGTTCTTGACGGGGATCGGATGCTCGGTGGCATACCCATAGAGTAACGCCAACCGGTCGAGACATTCGCGCAGTCGCCGGGAGAAATAGTCGTTCCAGCGCTGGGTGCGCAGTCCCCGCCGCAACCCGACCTGCTCCATCGTCAGACCCTGTACCAGGACGTCGTGCACCAGCGCCGAGCCGTCGGCGCCCAACTCGCGTTCGGCCCTGTTCAGCCGCAGCACGGCCTTGCGCTGGCTTTCGGTGATCGGCTCGCGCCCCTGCCCGCCATCGACAAACTCCCGGGTCGGATCCACAGCACGCGGGCCACGCTCGGCTTTCTCCCAATCGGCCTGGAAGGCCCGGCCGCCCTGATACTGCGCCTCGTCGATCTGGCGGTGGGAGTGCAGCCGGCCGAGCGGATCGTTGCGGATCGAACGGAGCGCGACGATCTTCTCGCCCGGCTCCAGCCCGAGAGGATTGTCGACCTCGACGGTCGCGACCTCGGCATTGCGCAGCAGGTCCCTCGCGCGGCGGTCATGGACCCTGGCGGGGTTATGCGGCCTCTTACGTTTGGCTTTCGGCATGAGTGACATATTCCTCTGAAAGGGTGTGAAAGTGGTCAAGTGACATTCATGCCGCCGCGACGACTCGCAGCCAGACGGTGCTAACCACGCACTCCAGCGGCGGGGTTGGGATACGGCTCAAATGGAAATGCGCTGAGCAGTAACTCGAACCGGCGCGGCGTGGGTGGCCGCAAAAAGTGATGGCCTCGCCCTCCTCGTCTCCGCCGTAGGGATACCGGCAATCGCCGTGCTCGAGATCGATCAGCGAGAGATGCCGCGGCTCGATTTCGACGCAGCGCAGTTTCTTCGGCTTGACCCTCTTGAACACCGGGACCGGCCAAAACGCAGGCATCCGAGGCTCGGTCGGACGGCCTTCGCCAATTCCCTGCACGGCTGCAGGCTTGTCGTCTGATGGCGATTTCGACCGCACTTCGCCTGTGAGCCCCATACGCGTTGCGCGGCCGAGCGCCGCGTTGCGCGAATAGGTTGTGTTGAACGTTGTATTGATCGCCTTCGCGATCTCCGAAAAGGACATGCCTTTGGCCAGATGTTCTCGCAGGGCGTCCGAATGCTCGGGCGCCCAGTTGGTGGGTTCCATGGTTTTTCCTGCTCTTGTCGACGCCGCCCGACGCCTCAGGTAATTTCTGATATTCCGAAATAAAAGTCAAGCTTGATTTCGGATAATCGGAATTGCTATCGTTTCTGAAATTCGGAAAGGTCTGACCATGCTGGATATCAGGTTGATCGAACGGGGACTGGAAAAGCCGGGCAAGACCAAGGGCGGACTTGCGACGGCGATGGGCGTTCGTCCCGGCGCGGTGTCCGAAATCCTGTCCGGGGTTCGCCTGATCAAGGCGTCGGAAATCGCGCCCATCATGGAGTATCTCGAGTTGAACTCGGTGCCGATCATGGGCCGTGTCGGCGCCGGCGCCTCGATCGAACCCGAACACGAGCAGGTACCGCCGGAAGGCCTCGGCGAGGTCGAACTTCCCTTCCCGATTGCCGAAGAGACCATCGCCTTTGAAGTAGCCGGCGATTCCATGCTGCCGAAATACGAGAATGGCGATATCATCGTGGTCTATCGCGAGCAGCGCCATCCGCTGTCGAGCTTTTACGGAGAAGAAGCCGCCGTTCGCCTGAAGACCGGCGAGCGCTATCTGAAAACGATTGAGCGGGGCAAATCCTCGACGTCGGTCAACCTCACGAGTTTCAACGCCAAGCCGATCGCGGGTGTAAAACTCGAATGGATCGGCGAGATCTGCGTCACCCTGCCCCGCGGACAGATCGAGCGGCTGCGCAACAAGGCAGCCCGGACGCGCAAGGCGGCGAAGGCGCTGGGTGGGCGCACACCCGATAAATAGTCCAGGGCGGTCGCGGTTGGTCGTCTGGCTGATTCTGCCCCCAGCCAGTCAAGATACTCGCCCGGCCATCAACAATTTCTGCTTTTCCGAATTTTAACTTGACTAACTTACGATTATCCGAAATACTTCAATTAATCTAGGTGCACCGCCCGAGGGCAGACAGCCAGCATGCAGTACTTTGTCGTGATGATCGAATACGGCCGCCGCGGCCGCGAGGCCATCGTCGATCCCGAAATCACAAGGCGCGAGGTCATCTCCCGGGTCGCATCCGGCGAGTACAAGAACATCAGCTTCATCCACGAAATCGCGGGCTCGTCTGTCGAAGACGTCACCGCCGACATTCTGACCGAGGCCGCGGTGCCGGAAATCGGCGCGGCGGAAGCCGATTTGCAGGCCAGCCACCTCGACCACATACACGATCTACGCAAGCACGAGCGTCTCTGAGCCGCTTGATCGTCTATTCCCTCAAACAATCGTGATCGTCGACCCGCTTTATTTGCCGTGAGGCTGATTAACTGTTCTTCACGCAAAGTCTATTCCGACCGGAGTGGACTGTCGGGCTATTGTGCCGATTCGATTCCTCGGGCCTGCAAAGTTCTTATTCCCCCATGCATCCGTCAATGAAGGCCGAGTTGGCCGCCCGCGACGGCGATCTCCGGCTCCATCTGCTGCTTGGTCTCGCAGCCTGGTTTCTCTTCCTGGATCACGTCCCGCACAACGCGGTCAGTCTGCTGACCATGCGGAATTTCGGGTTCAGTGGCGCGACCGATCTCTTCGTGTTTGTCGGCGGCTATACGGCCGCGATTCTCTACGGAAGGATGATGCTCGAACGCGGGCTGGTCGTGACGGCGACCCGCATTTTCAAGCGGCTGTGGCAGCTTTACGTCGCCTATGTCGTTCTGTTTGTGGTCTATATCGAATTGATCGGATATGTTGCGGGGAAATCGAGCGCTCCCGCATTGATCGGCGAGTTCAACGTGACGGGCATCGTCGATCATACGATCCGCACGCTGATTCACGGCCTGCTGCTCCAGGCCAAGCCGCTCAATCTCGAAGTGCTGCAGCTGTTCATCGTCCTGATGGCGTTCTTTCCGTTCGTTCTGATTGGCATGATGCGCCGGCCGAACCTGACGATGGCGGCATCGATCAGCCTTTACTTCGCCGCCCGGCACCTGGACTGGAACCTGTCTTCATTTCCCGACGGGCGCTGGTCCCTGAACCCATTCTGCTGGCAGCTGCTGTTTGTGTTCGGGACCTGGCTTGCCTCGATCGGAGTCCGGCAGAAGCATACCCTGAGCGCGCTCCAGAATTTTGGGATCCTGCGCGTTGCGGCGTGGCTGTATCTGATATTTGCGCTGATCGTGACGATGGCAGGGAGTTTTCCGCAAATTGCCGGGATCATGCCCGATTATCTGCTCGATGTTCTTCTTCCCAACCAGCCGGAGAACCTCGTTCCTTACCGGGTACTTCATTTTCTCGCGCTGACATTTCTCTTCACTTACATGGTGCCGCGGTACTGGCGCGGATTCCACTGGCAAGCGTTGCAGCCGGTCATCAAATGCGGCGAGGAATGGCTACCGGTGTTCTGCGCCGGGGTGTTTCTTTCGTTTGCCGCCCATCTCGTCCTGATCACGGGACCGAACCTGCTTTCCATGCATGTCCTGGTCAGCGCCGCAGGGATTTCAATCATGACCGCCGTCGCCTACTACGCGTCGTGGTCCAAACAGCAGGACCGCAAGCCCGTACCACGCGGCCAATCGATGACTGTCTCCTCAATCCACCAGCAACCGACCCATTAACCGCATCTCGCTGTCGCGCAACGTAGCGGCATCGAGCTTTCCCTGAACCGACGCAGCTGCTGCACAGGCGAAGATTCGATAAGACTGCGCGCCGTCGAAGGCAACCAGCAGCAGATCGACGCCGGCATTGAGTGCCTCGACCACCGCGGTACAGACATTGCGTTGATAGATCGCGCCCATCACCAGATCGTCGGTCATGATCACACCCTGGTAACTCCATTGCCTGCGAACAATCCCATCGATGACGCGCCGGGAATGCGATGCCGGGCGATCCGGATCGACCGTTGTCAGTGTTACATGCCCGATCATCAGCTGCGCCTTCGTGCCGGCCAGCACCTTCCTGAAGGGTATCCAGTCGGACCCTTCGAGCTCCTGCAGCGGCGTGTCAAGATCGGCGCTGAAATGATGCGTATCGGCCCGGACGCGCCCCAATCCTGGGAAATGTTTTACCGTGGCCCCGACACCGGACGCCTCGAGCCCTGCTACGTAGGACTGCGCGATATCGGCGATCATCAGCGGATCATCAGAGATCGCACGCTGGCCGATCAGCGTATTGAAATCGAACCGGTTACGCTTCAGGTCCGGTCTCAGGTCCAGCACCGGCGCCAGGTTCTGGTTGACGCCGAGCGCCGCCAGTTCCTGCCCATGAATGCGCCCGAACTCTTCTGCTTTTCTGGCCCGAACATCCGGCGCGAGGCTCGCGAGCGTCGATAGCGCCGGCAGCCTGGTCAAGGGCGGCGCCAGATGCGATACGATGCCGCCTTCCTGGTCGGCGGCGACGATCAGGGGTGGCAAACCGGCGGCCCGCCGCCTGGCTTGAAGCGCCGAGATTTCGTCTCGCAGCCGCCCTACCGTCGATCCCACGATATTGTGCCTGGTAATGTAGACACCGGAAATCAGCCCCTTCTCGGCCAGCAAAGCCACCTCGGGGAATGACGTGTATCCCACGACGAAGTGTCGGCCGAGGCTCTGCGCCTGCGCGGCGTCAGTTTGCAGAACGCTTCGCTTGCGCCACTCGTACGAAGCATGCGTCGCCAGCATCAACAGTGACGGCAAGCACCACAGCAGGATGAGCGCCCTTCCGGCGAGCCCCCTTCTCCAATAGCCGCGGCGGATCAGGACCGCTACCGCAACGATGCTCGCCGCGGCAAGAGCCACGTTTCCCGGCCCGCGCAGCGAAATCAAATAAGGATCATTTTTGCTGGCGGCGGCGAACACGAAGACCAATCCGGATAGCCAGAGCAGGACGAGGCCGATACGTTCGAGGATTTGCATGAGGGGGAATGGAGCCTGCGAAAGGAGACGAGAGCATCGCCCCTATCAAACTTGTCGCTTGGACGCGAGTACAGAAGCACTGCTGCACGGAAACTGCATAAATCTCCTGAACTCCTGCAGAGCGCATTCCATGTAATTGCACAACGGCGTTGGATAGTCCGTTCTGCAAATCAGTGGCGGCCATTAAATGCCCATTCCCACACGGCTGGCTAACAACGGTTGGTGGCTCTGCGAGCGTCTCCCCGACAGTGCCGGCTTGCAATTTTTCCCTCCAGACAGGTAGCTCACTCATGGCCGACTTCACCACGCCGGCGTCAGACGTCGGCTTCGCTAGCGAAAGCCTCTTTCCAGTGAAAACGACTGTGAACTTCGCGGCTATTTATCGCCGAGTACAATTTCAGCCATAGTCGCAAGGCCGCTGGCAAGGTGTCGCAATTGACATGAACTATCTCTTTCACCTCGACCCTCAGGCCTTGCGCGCCATCGACAGGACCATCGTCCTGCTTGGCTACGATCCCGCCCTTGTTTCCCGTCGTGGTTGCCTTGTAAAATAGCAGCGGAGAGAGATGAATTCCCGGCGCAACTGGGGTTTCCGGAGCTGGCGGCTCAGCGCGCTCTGGATGCCCAACCGCAGAATCTACTACAGGCTAATCCGGCCTCCCGGAGAGACGTTTGACACACCGCATTCTCATCGTAGACGACGACCTGCACATCCGCGAAGTTATCCGTGTCGCACTCAGGAAAGCCGGGATGTCCGTATTCGAGGCGCGCGACGGCAAGGAAGCGCTGACGCGCTTTGCCGCCGACCGGCCTGACCTGATCATTCTGGACATCGGCATGCCGGAATTCGACGGCCTCGACGTCTGCCGGGAAGTCCGGAAGTCCTCGGATCTCCCGATCCTGTTTCTCTCCGCGCGCGATGACGAAATCGATCGCGTGCTGGGGCTTGAGATCGGCGGTGACGATTATGTCACCAAGCCCTTCAGCCCGCGCGAGCTCGTCGCCCGGGTCAATGTCATCCTGCGTCGCATGGCTTCGCGCGGGCCGAACACAACGGCATCCACGGTAGCGCTTTCACAAGGCCGGTTGTCGATCGACCCGGAGCAGCACATCGCCGAATTTGCGGGCACGCCACTGCGCCTCACCGCTATCGAGTTCGGAATCCTGAGGGCCTTCCTTTCACGACCTCAGCCGCGACCAGATCATGAGCGCCGCCTATCAGCTCAACATTCAGGTGTCTGATCGTACAATCGACAGCCACATCCGCAACATCCGCGCAAAACTGGCCGCCGCGAATTGTGACAATGTCATCGAAACCATCCACGGCGTCGGCTTCAAGCTCGGGCGATGTGAGCCACAGGCATGACGTCCCGCAAACGCGAGAAATGGCGACCTTCGGTGGGCATGGTCATTTTCACCGCGCTCGCCGCGGCGGCGACGCTGCCCTTGGTCGGACTATTCTTCTTTCGCCTCTATGACAATCAGCTCATTCATCAGACCCAGGCAGAACTGATCGCGCAAAGCCGCGTGCTGGCTGCGGTCTTTGCGCGCGACGTCGAAGCCCGCCTCGACACAGGGATAGCGCTCGGCGCCGAACTTCCACCCGAGGCACGGCCCGATCGCGAAGACCAGCTGACGCCGATCCGGCCCGCGCTCGATCTCGCCGCCGGCGCAGATCTGCTGCGGCGACGGCCGAACGCACTTCCGGCTAGCGCGCCGTCATCGCCGGGCTATGTCGAGATCGGCGCCCGGCTGATGCCGATCATCCTGGAGACGCAGAAAGTCACGCTTGCCGGTTTTCGGGTGCTCGATCCCCGCGGCGTCGTGATCGCCGGCCGCAACGAAGTCGGCCAATCGCTCGCCCATATCGAGGAAGTGACCGCGGCGTTGCACGGGCAATACCGGGCGGTCCTGCGGATTCGCAAGCCCGACAAGCCGCCGCCTCCGATCTACTCGATCAGCCGCGGTGTCGGTGTGCACGTGTTCTCCGCGATGCCCGTGATTGTCGGCAATCGCGTGGCAGGCGTTATCTACACGTCGCGAACACCGAGCAACATCTTCGATCACCTTTATCAGGAACGCATCAAGTTCATCCTGGCGGGCCTGACCGTGATTGTAGCGACCATCGTCATCGGGCTGGTCTTTTCCCGAACCATCACCCGCCCGATGCGCGAACTGGTCGATCGCGCCGCGCGCATCGGCCGCGGCGATCGCGACGCGTTCCAGCCTCTCGCTCATTACGGCACCCGCGAGTTTGCCCAACTGTCGCACAGCTTTCTCGGCATCGCGGAGCAATTGTCGCGGCGATCGGACTACATCGCGACCTTCTCGTCCCACCTGACTCACGAATTGAAATCGCCGTTGACGTCGATCAAAGCGCCGCAGAGCTGCTGCTAGATTCTCTACAGAGCAAGTCCGACAATCTGACCCGGATGGAGCAGAAGAATTTTGTGTCGAACATCCTGGGCGACACCGGGCGCCTGGAAACCATGACCCAGCGGTTGCGTGAACTGGCGCGCGCGGAAGCCGCGCCGCCGCAGAACGAAAATGCGGAACTCGCTCAGGTTGTGAGCGGATTGAAAGGCCGATTTCCGACCCGCGCGATTGAAGCGACCGGATCTCTCGACCGCTCTATCGGGATGTCCAGTGAGAAGGCCCTGATCGTACTGTCGCATCTGACCGACAACGCTATCCGTCACAATGCGAAGCGGGTGCGGCTTGAAGCGGTCGAGAACAACGGCTCCATCAAGATGACTGTCAGCAATGACGGCGATCCGATTTCCGAGCCGAACCGGGAAAAGATCTTCGATGCCTTCTTCACCACGCGCCGCGACACCGGCGGCACGGGAATGGGACTGTCAATCGTCCAGGCCGTCATGACCAGCCATGGCGGATCGATCCGGCTGTTGCCGTCCGACACCGGCGTGGCGTTCGAGCTTCAGTTCCCGGCGGCGTAAGCCCTGTCCGTCTACACCCGCTCGATGATGATGGCCGGCGCCATGCCGCCGGCAGCGCACATCGTCACCAGGCCGCGCTTGAGATCGCGCCGCTCCAGTTCGTCGAGCATGGTACCGATCAGGATCGACCCAGTCGCGCCGATCGGGTGGCCCAGCGCGATCGAGCCGCCATTGACATTGACCTTGTCGCGGTCGAGCTTGAGATCGCGGATGAACTTTTCGGCGACGACCGCAAAAGCCTCGTTGATCTCGAACAGGTCGATATCGTCGAGCGTAAGCCCTGCCTTGGCCAGTACCTTGCGAGCCGCCGGCACCGGCGCATTCAGCATCAAGGTCGGGGAGTCCCCCATATTCGCCATCGCAACGACGCGTGCACGCGGCTTCAGGCCGTGCGCCTTGGCGTAGCTCGGTGACGCCAGCAGGATGGCTGCCGAGCCATCGACGACGCCGGAGGAATTGCCGGCGTGATGCACGAAGTTGATGTCGAGATCGGGATACTTGTCCAGGATGAGTTTTCGATAGGTCGTGCCCTTGTCGTCGAGCGCGTAGTCCGCAATCGCGGGGAAAGCCGGCTTCAATCCAGCCAGTCCTTCCATCGTGGTTTGCGGCCGGGGATATTCTTCGCGGTCGAGCGCGAGGCTGCCGTCCTCGCGATGAACAGACACGAGGCTTTTGTCGAAATGGCCGCCCTTGATCGCCGCCGCCGCCCGCTTCTGGCTTTCGAGACCAAGTTCGTCGACATCCTGCCGCGTGATGCCTTCCAGCGTTGCCACCGCGTCGGCACAGACGCCCTGGTGCGATTGGGGATGCTTGGCACGGAGACGGAGATTGCCGTTGTCCATCATGAACGGCCCTTCGCCACGACGGCCTTCCATCGACATCATCTCGGTGCCGCCAGCGATCACGAGATCCTCGGAGCCGGACATGATGGAGTTAGCGGCCATGTTGACGCTGGTGATGCCGGAACCGCAGAACCGATCCAGCGTGACGGCGCTGGCGCGCACGTCATAGCCGGCATCGAGCGCCGACATACGGCCTAGATCGCCGCTCTGCTGGCCGCGTTGCGAGCTGGTGCCCCAGACGATGTCGTCGACATCGGCGGTGTTTATGCCGGTACGCTCGGCCAGCGCGCGCAACACCGTTGCGCCGAGCTGCTGCGGATGGATGCCCGACAAGGCGCCCTTGCCGGCCTTGCCGATACCTCGTGGCGTTCTGCATGCATCGATGATCAGCGCGTCAACCATGGTGTTTCCCTCAAGGCCTGTCGGTTGGCGGCATTTGCAGCCGATCAAGCGACAAAGTCAATCCAATCCAGGGGAGCCGGATTTCGTCACCGTCCCCGCAACGCCAGAATCTTTTCCGCCGCGCGCAGGTGCGGCTTGTCGATCATCTTGCCGTCGATCTTCACCACACCTGACGCCGGATTGTCGTTGAACGCCTTGACCACCTTCTCCGACCAGGCAATCTCCTCATCCGTCGGCATGAAGGCGGAGTTGACAACGTCGACATGCTTGGGATGGATCACCGCCTTGGCCAGGAAGCCGTCCTGCCGCGCGGCGGTTGCCTCTTCCCGGAGCGCGTCGAGGTCGTTGATGTCGGTGGCGATGGTGTCGATGGCGACCACGCCGGCCGCCGCCGCGCTGATCAGGCAGAGATCGCGCGCCAGCAGGAACGGCCCGTGGTAGCGGCCGGCGGTTCGGTTTCGCGACGCGCCCAGCGAAGCCGCAAGGTCCTCGGCGCCCCACATCATGCCCCACAGCCGCGGGCTCATGTTTTCGAAATCGAGCAGTTTGAGGACGGCCCTCGCCGTCTCCGTCGCTACGGTCACGATGCGCGTGGCACCTGGCTCGATCCCGGCCGCAGCTTCGAAGGCGTCGAGATACAGCGACAGACGGTTGACGTCGGCGGCGCCGGCGCATTTCGGAAGCACGATCCCGTCGGGCCGGCCCGGTATCACGGCCGCGAGGTCACCAAGCGTCATGCCGGTGTCGAGCGCGTTGACACGGATATAGCATTTCTGGCTCGGGTTCCGGGCGTCGAGCATTTCGCGCACCGTGCGGCGCGCGCCGACCTTCTCATCCGGCGCAATCGAATCCTCGAGGTCGAGGATCAGCGCGTCGGCGGCGGTCTTCTTGGCATTTTCAAATTTGCGCTGGCTGTCGCCGGGAACGAACAGGAACGATCTCATCATCGTCTCACGCCTTCGGCTTGCAGTGCATCAGGCCGGTCCGGCGGCAGCTCGCCACCACCTCGCCGCGCTGATTTGTCATTGTGTGCTCGAACTCGACAATGCCCTGGTCCGGCCGCGACTTAGAGGCGCGCTTGGAGATGATCCTGGTATGCGCCTTGAGCGTGTCACCATGGAATACCGGCTTCGGGAACTTGACATCGGTCATGCCCAGATTGCCGATCGTGGTACCAAACGTCGTATCGTAGACGCTCATCCCGATCATGATGCCGAGGGTATAAAGGCTGTTGAACAGCCGCTGGCCGAACTCGGTCTTCTCGGAAAAATGCGCGTCGAGATGCAGCGGCTGCGGATTCATGGTCAGCAGACTGAACAGCGTGTTGTCCATCTCGGTGACGGTCCTGGAAAACTCATGATGGAATTCGCGGCCGATCTCGAACTCCTCGAAATACAGTCCGGCCATCAGCGCCCCCTGTAGTTTGGTGTCCGCTTTTCGACGAACGCGTTTAACCCTTCCTGACAATC
>PNLC01000079.1 GCA_013822885.1 Bradyrhizobium sp. | reverse complement strand
GATCTTTCAGGAGGCGATGGATCGCAACCGCAATCTCAATTCGCAGGTGCTGGAGGATTCCGAGGCACGCGACGAGCGCACCCGCCACATCGAAGCCTCGGTCGACGCCTTCCGGGAGGCGATCGGCGGCGTGCTGCGCGCCGTCACCGACAATGCGACCTCGATGCGCGATACCGCCCAGACCATCGCGAGCGTTTCGTCCGAAGCGAGCGGCCGCGCTGTGGCAGCGTCCAGCGCCACCGAGCAGGCTTCCAGCAACGTGTCCGCCGTGGCCAGCGCAGCCGAAGAACTCTCCGCTTCGGTCGAGGAAATCGGCCGCCAGGTCCGCCAGTCGGCCGGCGCCGTCGAGCAGGCGGGCCAGCGCACCGAAAGATCCGTCGCCGAAATCGAGGGCCTCGCGGCAGCGACCCAGCGTATCGACGGCGTGCTGACCCTGATTCAAACGATTGCCGAGCAAACCAACCTTCTCGCGCTGAATGCGACCATCGAAGCGGCACGCGCTGGCGATGCCGGCCGTGGCTTCGCCGTCGTGGCCCACGAGGTCAAGGCGCTGGCGGAACAGACCGCCAAGGCCACCGCCGAGATCGGCCAGAACGTCGGCCTGATCCAGACGTCGACCAAAACCTCCGTCGAAGCGGTTCGCGAGATCGGCAACGCGGTGCGCGATATCAACGAGGTGACATCAATCATTGCCAGCGCGATCGAGCAGCAGGATGCGGCGACGCGTGAGATTTCGTCGAATGCGCAACTGGCGGCGCAGGGCAACGGAACCCTCGTGGTCAATATCGGTTCGCTCAGCGAGGCCATCGGCACGACAAATACGGCGGCGGCCTCCGTCCTCACCGCATCGAGCGAACTGACGGCCACCGCCGAAACCCTGTCGCGCGAAGTCGAGGCCTTCTTCCGCAATCTGCGAGCCGATACGTTCGACGAGATGCGCAAGACCGGGACCTGATCAAGCGAGCTTCTCGGCCTCTCTCCAAAAGCTTGAAAACGAGTCCCTTTTCGTCATGGCCGGGCTTAAGCGCGAAGCGCTTCTTCGCGCTAGCCTTCCCGGCCGACTACCCTTTCCTGCTTAAAGTGAGCAGGGAGCGGATGCCCGGCACCCGTCTCCGCCAAGGCTTCGCCCGGACTTCCCGTGCAGGCGCGCCGAAGCTTTAGCGGAGGCGGCAAGCCCGGCCATGACGAGTTTCGCCGCCTCACTCCAGCACGACCACGTCCACGCCGATCATTGACCCTCGACATGCCGAGGGACCCTAAACTCAAGGCAATCCGGAGAATTTACGCCGTTTCAACCCAATCGGCTCGAGCAGTCTTCGGTTCGGCCGTTGACTTCCGCGTTGAGATGACGACCGATGCGGCGAGGACCAACATCGAATTGCAGCCTCAGGCTTACGTTGGGTCTCGCGGGTGGAAGTGTCTACCAATCTCCGGGCAACTTCTAGGCTGAGCGGACGGTGGCGAGGAACTTGCCGACCTCAGCCTTGAGTCGCTTGTTTTCGCTGGAAAGCAGCTGCGCATTGGTGAGCACCTGTGACGATGCCGAGCCGATTTCACTTGCGCCGCGATTGACGTCGGCGATGCTGTTCGCAACCTGGGTGGAGCCCAGCGCCGCCTGCTGCACGTTGCGGGCAATTTCCTGGGTTGCCGTGCCCTGCTCTTCGACGGCGGCTGCGATCGCGGCTGCAATTTCCGAAACCCTGCCGATGGTGCCGCTGATCTCCTTGATGGCAAGCACTGAATCCTGCGTCGCCGCCTGCATGCCGGCGATCTGGCTGGAAATCTCGCTGGTTGCCTTGGCGGTCTGCGTAGCAAGCGCCTTGACCTCCTGGGCCACCACGGCAAAGCCGCGGCCGGCGTCGCCGGCGCGGGCGGCTTCAATGGTCGCGTTGAGGGCCAGCAGATTGGTCTGTTCGGCGATCGTGGTGATCAATTTTGTCACGTCTCCGATACGGTTGGCCGCATCGGACAACTCTGCAATCCGGGCGTCGGTCTTTTGCGCCTGAACGACCGCGTCGTTGGCTATCCTGTTGGAGTTCGCGACCTGCCGTCCGATTTCATTGACGGAACTGGCCATTTCCTCCGTGGCGGACGCGACCGATTGCACGTTGGTGGACGTCTCCTCCGAAGCGGCGGCGACGACCGTGGAGAGTTCCTGGGTTGCCACACTGCTATTAGTCAGGACAGCGGCGGAGTTTTCCAGTTCAGCCGACGCAGAGCCTACGTTTTCAACGATATTGCCGACTGCAACCTCGAAGCTTTCGGCCAGATTATGCAACTCGGCGCGGCGGGCGATCGCCAGTTCGCGGGTCTTTTCCTCGCGTTCCGAAGTCTCCCGTTCGGCCTTGGCGATGGCCTGGACCTTGAATTCCTCGGTCGCACGCGCCATCTGGCCGACTTCATCGCGACGTTCGAGGCCGGGAAGCTGGACCTCGAAATTCCCGGCGGCCAGCTCGCGCATCGCCCTCGACATCGCCACGACGGGACGGGAAATACTCCGGCCGATCAGGAACGAAACGGCGATTCCGGCGAGCGCAACGGCCAGAAGCACAATCATCAGCGTCATTTGCTGTTGTTCGAGCTTGATCCCGGCGCGCGCAATCTCCCGGTCCTTGCTCTCGCTGCTATGCGTGATCAGGTCATCCGCCAGCTTTTCGATGACGGCAAAGTTTCGTTCCGCGCCCTTGATGAACATCAGCGCGGATCCTGCGTCGCCGTCGGCCATCTCGATCGCGTTTTTCGACTGCTTGAGATAGCCGGCAACCGCGGCTTTCAGCTTCTCGAACGCCTCCGGGCTGAACCCGCCCTTCAGGCCTTCGACGGCCTTCAGCGCGTCTGAAATCTTGCCGGCCGCCACGGAAGCTTCCTTGGCGACCTCAACGATTTTCTTCTGGTCCTTTTCATTGGCGGCGGTGGCCGCAAGGCGATACAGCCTGGCGTGCGCCGTCCACACCGTCGTGGTGAGTTCGTTGGCCAGTTCCGATTGCCGCACCGGACCAGACACCAGCGCGTCAACGGCGGCCTGATTCGACCGCAACGTTTGTAACGCGTAGGCGCCTAGTCCGATCAGCACGACGATCAGAAAAGCCGGTGCGAGCTGGACTTTCCACGAAAGGCCAATGTTCTTGATCCAGCCGAGCATATCACCCCTTCAAGGCGGCGATAGCCGCACTATGACGCAACGCTTATTCGGCGTCAGAGCTTGTAGACGCCCGCGCAGACAGCGGTGTTGTCCACCTTCTCGCAGTACATTTCTTTCGGCTCGACTTTCTTGCTCACCGGATTGACGAACTTGTAGTCCTGCCAGAACGATGCCTGCTTGGCCGCCATCTCAACGCGTTCCTTGACGTAAAGCTTGCCGTCGACATCCTGCGCGTCGATCAGGTCTTTGCCGACGAACTTTTCGTTCGAGCCGTGCGCCAGCACCTTGCCGT
Organism: Bradyrhizobium sp.; assembly: GCA_013822885.1. Taxonomy (GTDB): domain Bacteria; phylum Pseudomonadota; class Alphaproteobacteria; order Rhizobiales; family Xanthobacteraceae; genus Bradyrhizobium. The sequence goes on along the minus strand of PNLC01000079.1, from coordinate 8,302 downwards.
CAAGCTGGTAGACGACGACGTAGAGATCGCGATCGCGGAACTTGCTGGCCTTGTTGGTAAGCTCGGGATACGCCTTTTCAGCTCCCTGCTCCTTGATGAAGGCAACGGCCTGCTTGACCATAGCGACGGCTTCGTCCTTGTTTGCCCCGCCGCTGGCGTTGGCGGCGCCGCCCAAAACGAGCATGACTGCCAAGGCAGATACGAACGGCTTTGTTGACCAATTGTTCATGATTGTCTCCCGACTAGCTGGACTGGACTTGCAGACGCGGGTGCGCGCACGGCAGGATGGCAACAAAAGAGCGAACCTTCTGTTAAAGTACGTGTCCGTAGTGCACCGGAGACCGGCGCGGCCTGACGCATCCGCCGGTTAGCCAATTCTTAAGAAATTCCGGCGCGCGGGAGGCATCCCGCCTCACTCCACCAGCAGCACATCCACGGCGACGTTGAGCTTCTGTTTGCGCGATCCGACGATGATGCCGTCGACCGGCGAGACGTCGGAGAAGTCGCGCCCGACGGCCAGGATGATGTGGTCGTTCTCGACCAGCAGATCGTTGGTCGGATCGAATCCGATCCAGCCGATATCCTCGCCGCACCACACCGACACCCAGGCATGGGTGGCGTCGGCGCCCTGCAGGCGCGGCTGCCCCGGCGGCGGGATGGTGCGCAGATAGCCGCTGACATAGGCCGCCGGCAGACCGAGGCCGCGCAAACCCGCAATCATCACGTGGGCAAAATCCTGGCAGACGCCGTGGCGCTTCTCGAACACTTCCCCAAGTGGCGTCGAGATCACCGTTGCCTTTGGGTCGTACCTGAAATCGTGGCGAATCCTATGCATCAGTTCCGCCGCGCCCGCGACAATGCCACCGCCCGGCGGAAAGCTCGACGCCGCATAGGCGGTGACTGGCGACAGCACCGGCGCCAGCGAACTCGAAAAGACGTAGCCTACCGGCGAGGACGGGCCGAGACTTGTCGCCTCAAAGGCCACGTCGCGGACGGTTTCCCAGGACGGGCTCGGCGCATTGCGCGCGAGCGCGCGGCGCGCCACTGAAACCCGCGACCTGGAATCGATCCGCAGGCTGCGATGCGCGGCTTCGATCACGATGCTCTCTGTATGCGTTCCGAAAAAATCCCTCCGCACCGTGCGCGACGCCGGCCGCGGGCGGATATCGACCGTATGCGAGATCAGTTGCTGCCCGTCGCCGCTCAGCGGTTCCAGCCGCAGCGAGCAGCGCGCAAAACTCACCGGGCTTTCGTAGCTGTAGCTGGTGACGTGACGGATGTCGTAGATCACGCGAGGCCCGTCAGCTTCTCCGGCCGGCTCGCACTGGGTCCATGCGGGAAGTAATGCAGGCCGATGGCGTCGGCGAGACTGAGCAGATCCTGCTCCAACGCGAACAGGGTTTTGACATCCAGCGCGGCCGCTTCCGATGTCGCCAGCATGGCCTGCAGCGCCACCGCGAGCCGCTGTGGCCGCTCGATCAGGCCGTGCTCCTTCAGGCTCGGAAGTGCCGCGATGTGATCATTGAGCGCGATGACCTGAAATGCGACCGAGCGCGGATTATAAGGGTCGAGCGCCGCGAGATCGCGCACCGGCGCCAGCGCCGGCCCGACCAGATAGCGCGATCGATAGGTGATCTGGCAGTCGACCAGCGTCAGCAGCACATCGAGGTCTTCGTCGCCCGCTTCGTCATAGGCGAACTGCCGGGTGAAACGTGCGGTATTGATGGCGCGTTCGACGCGGCGGCCCATGTCGAGGAAGCGCCAGCCGGCGGCGCGGTTCATGTTCTCCTGCGCCAGACCCGCAAGGCTCGCCAGTTCCTGCAACGTCAGTTCGGCGGCGCTGACGACGCTGTCGTCGTCGTCGACCTGCAGAGCGAGCCGCTCCACCATCTCGGTGATGATCTGCCAGGCGTCCGGCGAAAGCCGCTCGCGCAACGAGCTTGCCGTGCGTTGCGCTGATCTTACCAACGACAGCGCCGATCCGAATTTTTCCGGGCTCTGCAGCGCCTCGGCGACGACCTTTGCATGGTTCGCCCGCGTCGCCTGCGAGGCGGCGCCCCAGGTCACCAGAATGCGCTGGATGCGCTCGACCGAGGGCAGCGCGGTCGACGATCCCTTCGCGGGGTCGCGCATCGGCATGCCCAGCGCGCGGATTAGCCGCAACGTCGCCTCGGCGCGCTCGAGATAACGGCCGAGCCAGAACAGGTTGTCCGCGGCACGGCTCGGGACCACGCCGGCGATGCGCCTGATGCGCACGGCGTCTGCCCCCGGCAGCAACGTCGAAGCCGAGACCGCCTTGTCGGAGACAACCCAGACGTCCGCCGACCGGGCGCCGTCGCCCATCGAGACGGCACGGGCATCGGGCTCCTCGGCAATTCTGCAGAAACCGCCGGGCAGGATGGTCCAGCCCTGGGGCGTTGCCGCCGCAAACACCCGCAGCACGAACGGCCGCGGCGCGATCCGCCCCTGCTCCCACACCGGCGTTGTCGACAGCCGCACCAGTTCCTGGCCGACATAGTCGATGCCGCGGTTGGCGATCGCATCGCGCAGCCGGTCGCGCTCGGCCGGCGGCAACTCGCCGGCAAGCACCGGACCGTTCGCGGAAAAGCCCGGAACGGCCCGGCCATAGGCGCCCTCGATCGCGAAATCTTCCAGCCGCGACAGCACTTCCTCGCGCGCGGATTTCTGGCCACACCACCAGGTCGCGATGTGCGGCATCATCAAATTCTCGCTGAGCAGGCGCCGGCACAGGTTCGGCAGGAAGCCCAGCAACGCCTTCGCCTCCAGAACGCCGGAGCCCGGCATGTTGGCGACCACCACGCCGTCTTTCCGCAGTACGTCGATCAGGCCGGGGACGCCGAGGTGCGAGGATGCATCGAGCTCGAGCGGATCGAGAAAATTCGCATCGACGCGGCGCAGCAGCACATCGAGCCGCTTCAGGCCCGCGACAGTGCGGATATGCACGCGGTCGCCGCTGACCGCGAGATCGTCGCCCTCGACCAGCAGAAAACCTAGATAGCGCGCGAGCGTCGCGTGCTCGAAAAAGGTTTCGCTGAACGTGCCTGGTGTCAGCAACCCGATCCGCGGCTCGTCGCGGTCGGCGCTGGCCCGCAGGCTCTCGCGAAACGCCTCGAAGAACGGCGCCACGCGCTCGACATTCATCGACTTGTAGAGATTGGAGAAGGCGCGCGACAGCACCAGCCGGTTTTCCAATGCGTAGCCGGCGCCTGACGGCGCCTGGGTGCGGTCGTTGAGCACCCACCAGCGCCCGTCGGGACCGCGGCCGACATCGGCTGCATAGAGATGCAGATAGCGGCCGCCCGGCGGCTTGATGCCGCAAACCGACCGCAGATATTCGTTGCTGCCGGCGACGGCGGCGGCGGGCACAGCGCCATCGACGATCAGGCGGCCCTCGCCGTAGAGATCGCGCAGCACCATTTCGAGCAGTTGCGCGCGCTGCGCAATGCCGACGCTCAGTTGCTGCCAATCGGCCTCGTCGATGATCAGCGGCAGGTGGCTGAGCGGCCACAGCCGGTCGGCGGTATCGCCGGGCGCGCGGTAGGTGACGCCGGCTTCGCGCAAATGCCGGTCGGCGGAGGCAAAACGCCGCTCGATATCTACAGGCGAAAGTGCTGCAAAGGCATCGAAAAACCGGCTCCAGGCCGCGCGGGGCGCGCCGTCCGGTCCAATATATTCGTCGGGAATGCCGGGCAGGCGCGCATAGTCCCGCGTCCATTGCGCCATCCGCCGCTGGCCGGGACGCGCCCTGCTCTCCTGATTGTGGCCTTGGCCTGACTGACCGGTCATCCCCGACTCCCCATAAGGCCAATCAATGCAGGAGCGGGGTCCTCAAGTCGAGCGTCAAGGGGAATTCAATTGTGCGTTCTTCGGGCGGCGGGTCGATCCGGCCGGGGGTGTGGCCGTGGTCCTGAAACCGGGCCAAACGCCTTGCTTCCGCCTCATAGGAGTTGACGGGCTTGGTGTCGTAGCTGCGGCCGCCGGGATGGGCGACGTGGTAGACGCAGCCCCCCAGCGAGCGGCCGTTCCAGGTGTCTATCAGGTCGAACGTCAGGGGCGCATGGACCGGAATGGTCGGATGCAGTCCCGACGCCGGCTGCCACGCCTTGAAGCGGACCGCCGCGACCGCCTCGCCGGAGCGGCCGGTCGGCGTCATCGGCATCCGCCGGCCGTTGCAGGTCACGACATGGCGGCCTTCGACGAAGCCGGTAGCTTTCACCTGCAACCGCTCCACCGAAGAGTCGACATAGCGTACGGTGCCGCCGGCCGAGCCCTCTTCGCCGAGCACGTGCCACGGCTCCAAAGCCTGGCGCAATTCCAGCGCGACGCCACCGTGATGGACGCGGCCGAACACCGGGAAGCGAAACTCGAGCTGGGCTGAGTACCATTCCGGCGAGAACTCGTAGCCGGACTGCCTGAGCTCTTCGAGCACACCGAGAAAATCCTCCCAGAGGAAATGCGGCAGCATGAAGCGATCATGCAGCGTGGTTCCCCAGCGCACGAACTTCCCCTGTTGAGGCTCGCGCCAGAGTTTTGCGATCAGCGCGCGGATCAGCAGTTGCTGCGCCAGCGACATCCGCGGATCGGGCGGCATTTCGAGCGCGCGGAATTCGACCAGCCCCAGACGCCCGGTCGGGCCATCGGGCGAATACAGCTTGTCGATGCAGATCTCGGCGCGATGGGTATTGCCTGTGATGTCGACCAGGATGTGCCGGAACAGGCGATCCACCAGCCACAGCGGGGCCTCGACATCGGGCGGCGGAACGTGCGCGAGCGCGACTTCCAGCTCATAGAGCCCGTCATGGCGCGCCTCGTCGATGCGCGGCGCCTGGCTGGTCGGACCGATGAACATGCCGGAAAACAGATAAGACAGCGACGGATGGCGCTGCCAGTACAGCACGAGGCTCTTCAGCAGATCGGGCCGGCGCAGGAACGGTGAATCCTGCGGCGTGGAGCCGCCGACCACGACATGGTTGCCGCCGCCGGTGCCGGTGTGGCGGCCGTCGACGAGGAAGCGGTTGGCGCCGAGCCGGATCTTGGCGGCGTCTTCATACAGGCCGAAGGTGATATCGACTGCCTCACGCCAGCTTTGCGCCGGCTGCACGTTGATCTCGATCACGCCGGGATCCGGCGTCACCTTGATCACCTCGACGCGCGGATCGTAAGGCGGCCCATAACCCTCGACATGAACCTGGATCTGCATTTCCTCGGCGGCCGCTTCTACCGCCGCGATCAGTTCGAGATAGTCTTCGACCCGCTCCACCGGCGGCATGAAGACGCACAGCACCCCGTCACGGACTTCCACCGAAATCGCCGTGCGCACCGGCTTGAGCCGTCGCTTCTCCTTGGCTTTCGGCTCGGGCTTCGCCGTCCCCACTCCGGCCTCAGTGTTCATATCCTCGACCGCAAGTTCCAGACGCGGCTCCATCGGGTCCTGCTCGACGACGTACGGATACTCTTCCGGAGGTATGTGGGGCAGCGACGACATCGGCAGCCGCAGCCCGAGCGGTGAATCGCCAGGTATTAGGAACAGATGCGGCCGCCGCAGCTTCCAGTGTTCGCTGAGCCAGCCCTTAACGTCTTCGCCCGCGTGCTGGATGGGCAGCACGAATCCGTTGGGCGTGTTGAGCCCTTCGTCAAACACCCGCGCCATGCGCTTGCGCTCTTCGGGATCGGCCAGCTTGGAGTCGCCGGGGTCGACATTGGCCGGCAACGCAGCTTCCTTTTGCAGCCAATGCACGGGATCTTCGTAGGCCGGCATCACATAGCCGGTATCGAGACCGAGCCGCTTCGCGGTGCTTTCCATCATCCGCTGCGCGTCCGCGATCCCGGCCTTGCGCGGCTCATCGATCCGGGCAATCAGACCGGCATTCTTCCAGATTGGCACGCCATCCTTGCGCCAATAGAGCCCGAAAGCCCAGCGCGGCAGGCTCTCGCCCGGATACCACTTGCCCTGCCCGTAATGCAGCAGCCCGCCCGGCGCGAAGCGGGCGTGCAGCTTGCGGATCAGTTCGTCGGCCAGCGCCTGCTTGGTCGGGCCGACGGCGGCTATATTCCATTCCGGCGATTCCAGATCGTCTACGGAGACGAAGGTCGGCTCGCCGCCCATGGTCAGCCGCACGTCACCGGCCTTGAGATCGCCGTCGACCTGTTCGCCGAGGCTGTCGAGCCGCGCCCAGGATTCATCCGAGAACGGCCGGGTGATCCGCGGAGCCTCGCGGATGCGCTTGACGCTCATCTCGAAGCCGAAATCGACATTGGCGAAGCCGGCGCTGCCCGAGATCGGCGCCGCCGAACGGTAGTGCGGCGTGGCGGCGACGGGTATGTGGCCCTCGCCCGTCAGCATACCCGAGGTGACGTCGAACCCGATCCAGCCGGCACCGGGAAGATAGACCTCGGCCCAGGCGTGCAGATCGGTGAAATCGCTTTCGACCTCGCGCGGCCCTTCGACCGGATCGATGTCGGGACGCAACTGAATGAGATAGCCGGAGACAAATCGTGCGGCGAGGCCGAGGTTGCGGAAGATATGGATCAACAGCCACGCCGAGTCGCGGCACGATCCCGAGCCCACGGCCAGCGTCTCCTCCGGCGTCTGGATTCCCGGCTCCATGCGGATGACGTATTTGATCTGCTTCTGAAGCTGCGCGTTGAGGTCGACCAGAAAATTGACGGTACTGTCGGCCTCGCGCGGAATATCCTTCAGGTACGCCGCGAACAGCGGCCCCTGCTCCGTGGTGGCGAGATAGGGCGCAAGCTCGGTCTTGAGATCGTTGGTGTACTGAAACGGAAAACTGCTGGCGTAGCCCTCGACAAAGAAGTCGAAGGGATTGACGACCGTCATCTGCGCCGAGAAGTCGACTTCGATCTTGAGCTCGGTCGCCTTCTCCGGAAATACAAAACGCGCCAGCCAGTTGCCTTGCGGGTCCTGCTGCCAGTTTACGAAATGATTTGCGGGTGTGACCTTGAGCGAATAGCTCAGGATCGGCGTGCGTGTATGCGGCGCCGGGCGCAGGCGAACGGTTTGCGGGCCGAGATCGATCGGTCGGTCGTATTTGTAATGCGTGACGTGATGCAGTGCGACGTAGATCGACACGGACCGGGAACTCCAGCGGATTTTTTAAGCAGAACACCGGTTCTAGGTGGGATCAAGCACTAACAACGGGCAGAGGTTGCCTACCGGAAGTGCGGAACGGAGTCGTCCCTGCGAACGCAGCGACCCATACCGCGTGATCTATCAATGAGGCGGCGTGGCTGCGACCTTCCGTAAAACCACGGCCTGTAGTTATGGGCCCCTGCGTTCGCAGGGGCGACGCGAGAGTGGTGCAAGCATTACATCGTCGCCCCCAGCACCCACGGCGCGAACTCGGCGCCGCCGAAGTCAAAACTCTCGCTCTTGGTCGGCCGGCCCGATGCCGTTTTCAGCATCAGCTCGAAAATCCGCTGGCCGCATTGCTGCACGCTCTCCTCGCCGTCGAGGATGGTGCCGCAATTGACGTCCATGTCGTCTTCCATGCGCTGGTACATCGGCGTGTTGGTGGCGAGCTTGATCGAGGGCGCGGGCTTGCAGCCGAATACGCTGCCGCGGCCGGTGGTGAAGCAGACGAGATTGGCGCCGCCCGCCACCTGCCCTGTCGCCGCCACCGGGTCGTAGCCGGGCGTATCCATGAAGACGAAACCCTTCTTGGTGATGGGCTCGGCGTAATTGAGCACGTCGACCAGGTTGGTGCTGCCGGCCTTGGCCATGGCGCCCAGCGATTTCTCCAGGATCGTGGTGAGGCCGCCGGCCTTGTTGCCGGGGCTCGGATTGGCGTTCATCTCGGCGCCTTCGCGCTTGGTGTATTCCTCCCACCAGCGCATCAGGCCGACGAGCTTCTCGCCGACCTCGCGGCTGACTGCGCGCCGGGTCAGCAGATGTTCGGCGCCATAAGTCTCCGGTGTCTCGGAAAGGATCACCGTGCCGCCGTGGGCAACCAGCAGGTCGCTCGCCGCGCCCAGCGCCGGATTGGCCGATACGCCGGAGTAACCATCGGAGCCGCCGCATTGCAGCGCCACCGTCAATTCGCTGGCCGGCACAGCCTCACGCTTTACCTTGTTGGCGTCGGTCAGCGCCTCCTTCACGAAGGCTACGCCGGCTTCCACCGTCTTGCGGGTGCCGCCGACCTCCTGGATGTCCATCGCGCGCAGCCGGCCGGCGAGCTTCTGCTCCTGCATCAGGCCGCCGATCTGGTTGACCTCGCAGCCCAACCCGAGCACGACGACGGCGGAGAAATTCGCATGCCGCGCG
>PNLC01000078.1 GCA_013822885.1 Bradyrhizobium sp. | reverse complement strand
GCCGATCTCGACGACGGCGTCAACGCCCTGCCCGCCGGTCAAGGCTGCCGCGGATCGCCCCCATTTCGGATCGTTCTTGTAGTTGATCAGGTGATCGGCGCCGAGCGCCTTCAAACGCTCCAGCTTTTCATCCGACGACGACGTGGCGATCACGGTAGCACCTGCGGCCTTGGCGAATTGAACGGCAAAGATCGACACGCCGCCCGTGCCCTGCGTCAGCACGACGTCTCCCGGCTTGATCCGCGCCTCGACCATCAGCGCGCGCCACGCGGTGAGCGCAGCGCAGGGCAACGTCGCCGCCTGCTCGAAGCTCCACCCCTTGGGCATACGGGTGAACATCCCGGCAGGCATCGCGACATATTCCGCCGCAAATCCGTCCGCGCCGTCTCCCGGCACACCCATCAGCCGTTCCCGCGTCGGGCCGCCTGAGATCCAGTTCGGGAAGAAGGTGGAGAGCACATGATCTCCCTTCCGGAACGTGCTGACGCCCTCCCCGACCTCCACCACTTCGCCGGCGCCGTCGGACATCGGAATGCGTCCGTCATCCGTCTTGATCCGCCCGGAGACGACGGCGAGGTCGTGGAAATTCAGTGAACTGGCAAACACCCTCACCAGGATTTGCCCGGGACCCGCGACGGGCTCGGTACGGCCTTCGATGACGAGCTTGTCGAACCCGCCAGGGGCTTTGACGGCAGCGACCTTCATGGGATGTCTTTCTCCGGTCCATCTGGATTGTGAGCATACCGAAACACTGCAAGGCTGCCTGCTCTGGATCACCCAGAGACTAACGCCAGCCTTACTCCTCTGACAGCGAATGCTCGAGGAAAAAACGAAGCATTTCCCGTGTTGCGTCCGGTCCTCGCGGATCGGTGTAGGAACCCGCAGGGCTGCCTCCCGACCATGCGTGTCCGGCGCCGTGGATATTCCAGTGCTCCAACATTCCGCGTCCAGTCGCGTCACTCAGAATCGTCCGGGTATAGGAATGCCCACCGGGTACCTGGCCGCGATGCACCTGCTTTTGTGTGCGCATTGTGCTCACGGACTGGTCGAGAATCTGACCACCGTTGTTTGGATGCACGGTCGTGTCACGATCTCCGTGAAAGACAATGGTCGGGACAGATGGCCGGTCACCTGAAATAGCCTTGGGACTGGACCCGCCTTGTCGCATCGCGACAAGCGCAGAGGGAAGATCCGTGGCAACCCCGCACGCGAGACCGGAATGGATGCCGATTGCCGCGTACAGATCGTCGTAGGTTGCTCCCATGATCGCGGCGGCGGCCGCTCCGGCCGACAACCCGCCAACGTAGACGCGGGTTCGATCAATCGAATAGTCATCCATGATTTGGCGCGTGATGCCCGCTATCAGCGAAGGTTCACCTCTGCCTCGCTGCTGGTCGGCGCTGCGAAACCAGTTCCAGCATTTCGCATGGTTGGCGTGGCTCGGTTGAGCAGGATAGACCACGAAGCAATTTTGCTCTTCGGCGATAAAGTTCATCCGCGTACCGGCGGCGAAATCATCCGGCGACTGGGTACAACCGTGAAGCATGACTATCAAAGGGAGCGGTCGCTCCTGATAGCGGCTCGGGATGAAAAGCCTGTGGGCACGGCTTCCCGCCGCACTGCTGTAAGTGCCTTCGATGAACCGGGCGCCCTCTGGCACGATGTCCGGTGTGGACAGCGGGCTGCGCTTCAGACCTCGCAGCCCGATACCGGAGCGTCTCTCCTTGCGATCCAGTGATGCGCGGAGCGTGCGCGGTTGTGCGGAGATGGCCGGCCTTGATTGCGGATGACTATCCGTCGCCTCAACCGCATTGGCCTCCGCATCAATGATGAGCGGTTCGCGAAGCGCGATGCGACCGCCGGCGCGCGATGGCGCGTCTGGCGCATTCTGACCGCTAAGCATGCGCTGAAGGAGCGCGGTGGCCTCGACGAGTAGGCCGGCGCGCGTGAGGCGCGTCGCCTCCCGAATGATGTCCTGGTTCAGCATCACGTCACCTCGTCCTGTCGGCGAGAGCGGCCTTGACCGCCGGACTGGCATGCAATGCCCCCAGCACGGAGACCGAAGCGATCGTGGCGCGAGCGAGATCGGGCGTGACGTCCTGGGCGATGCTGGCAAGCCCCAGAACATTGATGTGCAGCATCTCACCAGCTCGCTGCACCGCTTCGAGATCCTCGCGGCTGTAGTTGCGCAGTCCGAGGTCCAGGCTCTTTCGGGCCGTCGACTGCTTTACGACGTCGGCGTGGCGTTCGAGCTGGTTCCGGATCGCCGTTCGGATGAAATCGGTACGGTTCGAGTAGAACCCTTCCTGAACCATCAGATCGACGTGGCCTAGGTCGACATAGCCAAGATTGATCGTGATTTTTTCGGAATCTGAGGGCTTTGGTCGGAGTTCGCGTACATTATCGATCATGATCGTCTCCATCCCTATACCATCTACATGGATGGTATATGGATGGATTAAACGCCCTATCAAGGGGGTCGACGGAACTATTCCCGGCCCCGCGCGTGATGTTCAAATGAGAACGGTTCATCGAACGGCGCGCGCCGTTAAAACCCCTGCCAGGCGGGAACTGTCCGCGACAACGCGGATGCCAGCAGCGCTGATGGCCGAGGTACAAGCCTGGGCAATTGCGAATGACGCTAGCCGGTCCGCTGCTATCCGCCGGCTATTGGAACTGGGGCTGACGGTACGAGCAAAACCGACGCAGTTAAACGCAAAGCGAGCCAAGGAATTGGCTGCCAAGGTAATCGACAATTTGGCAGACGGCGCTGCGAGCGCTGACGATCGGGCCAGCCGCAAAAGCCGACTGCTGAAGGGACCCGAAGAATTCAGAGAGGCACGCGTTGATCGGCCAAAGGCAAAAAAATGACGAAGGCACCGGGCGAAATTGAACCACCCAAGCAGATCACAAGGGCCGAGCGGGAAGCGCGAAAGGCGTTTCGCCAGGTAGATGCCGCAACGGCAATGAGCGAGCACGAGATCGCCCAGGCAGCATTCTCGAAGAACCGCGAGCGCCTGAAAGCCGAGCGGCTCGCACGAGAGGCCGCGGCCCCGCCGCCCGCGAAATCCAAGGCCAAGACGAAAAAGAAATGAAGATGAGGCCGTTGATCGGCCGTGTTGCCACCCATTCAGGAAGCGCGTTTTGCCCCGAGCCCACCTGACGAGGAGCAGCGCTATCCTCCCTTTGCCATCTTCTTGAGCGTGGCAATCTGTCGGAAGAAGTCCTTTATTGGCTGTGCAGGGCTTCCGAGCACTGTCGTGCCTGGAGCGATATCCGAAATGACGCCAGCCTGCGCCCCGACTGCCGCACCTTCTCCAATCCGAAGATGCCCGGCCATGGCCGCCTGCCCCCCGACCCGGACGAAATCCTCAAGAACGGTTGAGCCCGAAATACCAACCTGTGCGACGATGACGCAACACCGGCCGAGGACGACATTGTGGCCAATCTGCACGAGGTTATCGAGACGCGAGCCGGCGCCAATCACCGTATCTCGCGATGATCCTCGATCAATCGTGGTATTGGCGCCAACTTCGACGTCGTCTCCAAGAAGAACCCGCCCAAGCTGGGGGACAGAGAGAAATCCATCCTTGATGGAGGCGAAGCCAAACCCTTCCTGTCCGATCCGGGCACCGGGATAGACGTAGACGCGTGCTCCCAACAGTGCGTAGCTCAAGCTCACATGTGTGCCAATTCGGCAGTCTCGACCGACAATCACGCCGCTTCCGATAACCGCGCAGGGTCCTATCCGACATCCGGGTCCTATCTCTGCCCCGGTCTCAATCACGGATAGCGGCCCGACTTCCGCCGACGGATCCACGCGCGCCCCCTCCGCCACAATTGCGGACGGGTGAATGCCTGGAGAGACCGAAGGCACGGGATAGAACAGTGCAGCGACACGTGCCCAAGCAGCGTATGGTTCAGTTGTTTGGATAGCTACCGTGCCCGTTGGCACTCGTGCTGCCATATCTGGATGCACGATCACTGCGCCCGCCAACGTCTGATCCAGTGCAGAAGCGTAACGCTGGTTGTCCAGAAAACTCACTTCATTCGGGCCAGCCGTTTGCAGAGGGGCAACACCTTCGAGGAGTAGTTCGAGGTCATCCGCAATTCCCCCTGCGGTGTTTGTGACCAATGCAAGTGGATATGGCCCGCTGCGGCGAAAGAACCTCGCGTTGCCCATGTTTGCTTCAACCATATCATGTTCCCCGCTCGCCGGTTTAGCCGACAGCCAAATTCGGACATGACCTCACTGATCATGCCGCCGCAAGCAGGCCCCGGTTTGGAGCGGACGGAGGGAATTGAACACTGCGACGCCATGACGGCGGGGCTCAATCCGCTCGCGGACCTCGTCGAGGATATCGGCTTGATGCATGCAATTCACTCCAGCCCGATATCGCACTGAAATTCATGCCGGCGGCTCGGCCGCCGATACGCCGTCTCTTGGAGAGACTAACATACGGTAGCGGCGAAAGGCCAATGCCCTCTCGTTGCGGGTATTCCGATAGCGGACGGCCACTGGGCTATCTTTCCGTCGTTCTTTGCCAACCGACATTCAACTCCAATAACGGCTGAGGTTGCTGCTCCGTCGGCGTTTCGACGCCGTAAACCTTCTCTTAACCAAGATCAGCCTTACTGGAATTGAGCGCTGGGGGCGCGTGTGCCGGCTTGCGGGCCGGCCGTAGCGTTGGCGTGGGCAATATGGCCTTGGATCCGGAAGAACTCGTGACCCTGAGCGGTCACGGTACGATGAAGCTGCGCTCAGCAGTAACAAGAGCGATGATGATGCTGCCAAAGGAGCGCAAGCGGGCGAAAATCGTCCGCGAAGGCGACCCGGGGATCCTGCAATTCGCGCAAATCAAGGAACTTTCGGCACAGTGGGACCACCTGCTCGAGCCGATGGGCTTGCCTTAGCTCTCCTGGCATAACGCGGCGGCTGCTGGCGGGCCGGTATCGAGTTCAGTCGGCGTCCGTTTCCGCAAGCTGCAACTCGGTTCGGTCGCGCTCCGCCGCCGCGGAACGCGCGTGGCCAGGAACAAAGGGATGACCGAGACGCCGGGTCGTCGCATACCTGCGGACGACAGCAAAGACCTCGAGATCGCGGTCGTAGCCCTTGATCGGCTGCTCGCCGACCGAGGCAAGCGCGATGCTGTCCTGCACATGCTCGGTGACGACGGGATCCACCAGTATCTGGCCATCGTCGGCCAAACTGCAAAGCCGTGACGCCAGGTTGATGACGTTCCCGATCGCCGTGTAGTCGAGGCGCCCCTGATAGCCGAGGGTGCCGACGGTTGCCGGCCCCATCGCGATTCCGACGCCGAAACCCAGCGCACAGCCATCGGCGTACCAGGTGCTGGCAAGGGATTGCACCGCAGCCTGCATGTCGATTGCAAGCCTGATACCGCGGTGCGCCGGCTTGTCGCATGTGACCGGCGCGTTGATGAGGACCATCACGCCGTCACCATCGAATCGGATCAAGGTTCCCTCGTGGCGGGCCGTGACGGCGCCGATCGCCTCGTAATATTCCCGTAGCACGGCCATGATGGCGTCGGGCTCGGCACGGGCGGTAAACGCCGTGAAGCCGCGCAGGTCGCCGAAGATCGCGACCACCTCCCGCCGCTGACCGTCGAGCAGCCGCGGATCGGAATGTTCCACCAGTTCAGCCACCTGTGGGGCAAGGAATTGCTTCAGGCGATTGATGCGCTGCGACTTCTGCTGCGAAACCGCCAGCTCTTCTGCCATCTGGTTGAAGCGGATCGCCAGTTGCTCCAGTTCGTCATGGCTCTGGATCGTGATGCGATGGTCGAGTTGTCCCATGCCGATCCGTTCCACGCCGGCCTCGAGTTGCCTGATCGGTCCCCACATCCGGCATGCGCGCCAATAGGCCAGACCCGACGCAAAGACGATGCCGATGGCGATCAGCATCAGCGAGCGCCACAGCGCGGCGCGGATGGATTCGAATGCCTCCTCGACCGGCTGCTCGGCTATGACGGTCCAGCCGACATTGGCGGCGCGGACCGAGAGCGCCACGACAGGCTTGCCGTCCTCGCCGGTGGTGGAGACCGCCGATCCTTCGGCCGCGTTGACGACGGATTTGAGCCGGTTCAAGTCCACGGCCCCGGCACCGCTGCGCAGGACCAGGCTGATGTCCGGGTGGGCGATCAGACGGCCGGAATCGTCGACGACGAGGGCGTGACCGGTGTCGCCGATCTTGATCCTCGCGATGATGTCCCAGATCAGCTTCAGATTGATATCGGCAACGACAATCCCGGCGGCCGCACGGTTTCCCGCAACCGCGATCCGCATGTAGGGCTCTGAATCGCGCTGATAGTGCACCGGGCCGTACCAGACCTTGTTGGCGCGCGCGCCAAGGACCGCGGGATCTGCCGACATATCGGCGCCCCGCCCGGTCCGGTTCATGCTGACGCGGGACACGAAGACGCGTTCGGTGCCGTTCGGATCGACCAGCGACAGCGAAACGATCGCCGGCACCTGCTGCAGCAGCCGCAACCCGTCGATCCGGTGCCGGTCGTCCTCGCCCTGGCTCCAGGGAAACTGCACCACCCAGCCGAGCTGGTCGCGGATGCCGTCGGTGAAAGCCTGGATCCGGTCCGCTGCCGAGCGGGCCTCGACCTGAAGCCGTTCATTGAGATCGATACGGTTGTCGCGAAAGGAGAACCAGGCTTCGACTGCAGAACCAAGCAGCAGCGGCGCCACCACTGCGACGAACAGTGTGACGAAGTACTTCATGAACAAAGAGCGGCGCGGACGGGTCACGGCAGCGATGTCCGATAGCAGTGGTTGCGAACCAGGATCAGGCGTGCCGGTCTCATTCGATCACCCGATTGGCACGAAACAGGATGGAGGATTTGTCGAGATCGAGGCCGAGCTGCTCGGCCGTCCGGAGGTTCACGATCAGCTCGAATTTCGTGGGCTGAAACACTGGAAGACCGGCGGGCTTTTCACCACGCAGGATCCGGTCGGCGTAGGTCGCGAGCCAGAAATAGGTTGCCCGCTGGTTCGCGCCATAGCTCAACAGCCCGCCCGCGTCGCAGTATTCACTCCAGCCGAACATCGACGGCAGCCGGTGCGCGATGGCGAAGTCGGTGATTTTCTTCCGGTGCACCATCGTCAGCACATCCGGGAACACGAGCAGCGCATCCGCATGCGCGTCTCCTACCAGGGTGAGTGCGCCGTCCAGTTCGTTGCCACCGGCAAAGGGAACATACAGCGGCGCGATACCGAGCTTCTTGGCAGCTTCCTTGGTCGCACGCCACTCCGATTGCTCGCCAGGATGATTGGCGTTCGACAGCACCGCGAGCTTGCGCAGATTCGGAAATGCCTCCTTGAGCAGTTCAACCCGCTTGCCCGCCAGTTCGAGCGACAGGAAGGTCGATCCGGTGAAGTTGCCGCCGGGCTGCCCGAGACTCTTGACGAGGCCCAATTCCACGGGATCGCCACTCAGCGCAAACAGCACCGGCACTTCCGCGACCGTGGTCATCGCACGCGTCGCCGGTCCGCTCGATACGGCAAGGTCGACCTTTCCGCGCCGGAGTTCAGTCGCCACCTCGCGCAGCGCCTGCGGATTGCCGATCGCATAATGCAATTCGAGGACGACGTTCCTGCCCTCGACGTAGCCCCGCGCACGCAGTCCCTCGCGGAAACCTTCCAGGAACGGGTCGGGCTGGGCCTGGGTCGAGAGCCAGTAAATGCGGTAAACCCGCGCCGCATCCTGCGCGAAAGCGGCGGCAGGACAGGCCATCGCAGCGCCCATAAAAGTGATAAAATCTCGCCGGTTCATACGGTGCAATATGGCTCAGGCCGGCTTTTCCGGCTTGAAGCCTGTATTCAGAGAACCTCCAGATACTCTTGATTTCTTGTCGGGCGGCCTCTGCAGGCTGCGATAGGTCAAGGCGAATGACCGATCGGGGGGCAGTCCCGGTTTCGACGTCCGATCACGCGTCGGAGATACCGGCGACGCGCAGGCCTTCGACGAATCGGTCGATAAAACCCGCATCGTTGCAGAAGAAGAACTCCTGCCGCGCCGTGCCGGTGCTGTAGTTCGGCTTGCGTTGCCGCAGTTCGGTCGCCGCGATTTCGGCCTGCGTGCGGTCGCCAAGGTGGCCCAGTGAAGCCGCAAGCGTCGCAAAGGCCTGATAGGTGACCGTGGGCTGCCGGGTGGCCCGCCGGGCGAACTCGACCGCGATGTCGTACTCGCCGAGGGAAAAATGCGCCCAGGAGCGGACATGGTGAAAGCTTGAAATATGGCTGTCGCGCGGGCTGAGCATGGTCGCGCGATCGAGCAGCGTTTCCGCCTCGATCTCGCGCCCGTACCAGAGCATGTTGAACCCTTGGGCGAAGTAGGCCTGCGCAAAGCTTGGATTGAGCTCGAGCGACACGTCGAGCGTGGCGAGCGCTTCGTCGTTTTGATGGGTCAGGCACAGCGCGCGCCCGAGAGCGCAGTGGCAAAAGCAATCGAGCTCGTCGAGCGACACCGCGTGACGCCCCTGGCGCAACGCCGTTTCCAGCCGCGCCGCGCGATCCTTTGGCTCATCGATGAACGCGCGCTGCAGGTTGACGTAGCTGAGCGCACCATGGCCGCGCGCAAAATTCGGATCGGCATCGATCGCGCGCTGGAAATAGGTTTCGGCCGAGTCGAACCCCGGCGTGGTAAACCGCCATAGATTCCATAAGCCCCGCTGGTAGCAATCCCAGGCGTCCAGGCTTTCCGGCGCCTTGCGGGCGGCTAGCTGCTGCTCGACCTTCGACAGCTCGGGTTCGATCGTCGCCGCGATCTGGCGCGCCATTTCTTCCTGGATATCGAAGATATATTCGAGCTGCAGGTCGTATTTGTCGGACCATAATTGCTTGCCATCGGCAGCGCGAACGAGCTCCGCCGTGATCCGCACCGTGTCCCTGCTCTTGCGAACGCTGCCGACCATCACGTACGTCACGCCAAGCAGCTCGCCGACTTCGCGGGCATCCACGGTTCGTCCCTGGAACGCGATGGTCGAGTGCCGCGAGATGACCGAGAGCCACCGGTTGCGCGCGAGCAGACGAATGATGTCCTCGGTCAGGCCGTAGCTGAAATAGTCGTTCTCCGGATCGTCAGACATATTCCCGAACGGCAACACCGCGATGGACGATCTTGCGGTGGCCTCGGCCTTCACGGATTCCGAGACGACGTCATCGAGCCGGGACACTTCGAGAGAAACCGGACCGCCGGCCGCATCGACCGATGCAGGGCTGCTGTCGGGCACAAGCCGGACCGCCTTCGCATCCAGTTCCGGCGCGTCGACCGTCTGCACATCGCCGACGAAACGGAAGCCGCGCTTGTGCAACGTGCGAATGAGCGTTTGGTCGGCGCCGGTGTCTCCCAGCGCACGCCGGGCGCCGTTGATGCGGCTGGAGAGCGCGGCCTCGGAGATGATCCGGCCGTTCCAGATCGTCTCGATCAGCTCGTCCTTGCTGACGATCCGATCACGGTTGCGTACCAGGTGAACGATGAGATCGAAGACTTGCGGCTCGATGTGAACGGCCAAGCCGAGCCGGCGCAGCTCCTGCTGGCTGACGTCGACCTCGAACTCGGCGAACCGGTACAGCATTTCGACCTCTGCTGCTGGTGCTGATGCGATACGTGAACCGCAACGACCAGACGGCTGAAACGACCTAATATAAGTAAAAACAATAACTTCGGACAGCAAGGCAAAGGATCTTGTGAAAAACTCCGCCAAGCCTGAACAGATGCCTCAATTTATAGGCGGGGTCGTCCTCGTTCAACCGAAGAAGACCAGGGACCGGCCAGTTAACCGTGGATGTTTCACAGCGAACGCAACCGCCGCCGGCACCGGCGAGCGCAACCGGGGGCGCGGCAGATTGCCTGCGGCCTACTTCTTCATGTGACCGCCGGAATGATCCATGGGCGCCTGCGCGCCGACGCCCTGCACGTCGAGCGACAGCGTGACTTTGCCGGCTTTCTCGAATTCGAGCATCAGCGGCACCTTTTCACCCTGCTTGAGCGGGTTCTTCAGGTCCATCAGCATCAGATGATAGCCGCCCGGCGCCAGTTTGACGGTCTTGCCCGGCTCGATCGCCAGTCCCTTGTCGAGCGGGCGCATCGTCATCACGCCATTGTTCATGGCCATCTCGTGAATCTCGAGCTTGCCGGCGACATCGCCCGCCCCGCCAACGAGCCGGTCGGGCGCTGAACCCTTATTCTCGATCGTGAGATAGCCACCCGCAACCTTGGCGCCGGTCGGTGTCGCACGGCTCCAGGGCTGCGTAATGACGAGGTCCCCAGCCTTTGTTTCCTGGGCGCCCGCGGATGCCGCAGCCACAACCATCAGCGCGGCGACACCAGCGAGCATCAATGTAAGGTTCTTCATGATCCGGCCTTCGGTTTCAATTGGGTGCTTCGGGCGGTGGTCTACCACCTATACTTGATGCCGGCAAAGATGGCCCTCCCTGTCCCCGGTTCGAACAAAGGCGACGTCGGCGTTGCCTGATTGATGATGCTGGCGCTGGCGATGTAGGCCTTGTTCAGGAGATTGCGTCCCTCGATATAGGCCGAAACTGGGCCGCCATTGTCGAAGCCGGCTTTCAGCCCCAACAGCGCATAGGCTGAGGTTCTCTGCGTGTTGGCGCTGTCGACATAATAGGACTCAGGCACCCATTCGACGTTGGGGCCGGCATAGAATCCGGTCGGATGCTTGTAGAGCAGCTCGGCCCGAAGGTAATGACGCGGCGCTCCGGCCAACAGGTTGTTGCCAAACGTCGGATCGTTGTCGAAACGGAAGTCGTTGAACGTGTAGGCCAGGTTCAGCCAGATCTTGTCGGGCGCCGGGCCGTTGTCGAAGATGCCGCGGAAGATGGCAGCGCCTGCGCCTGCCTCGACGCCCTGGTGCATGGTGCGGTCGGCGTTGGTGACGTTGCAATTGCCGAACGCACTGTAGAGACATTGCAGCTCGTTTCGGATGTCCGCTCGATAGGCCGTGAGTTCCCAGGCGTAATCGGGCCGCTTCATTCGCGTTCCGATCTCATAGGTGGTCGCGGTCTGCGGCCGGATGCTGGTGAAGGGAATGAACGGTATCCCCGGCCCGTTCGAGCTTTCACCAAAGCTCGGCACCTCGGCGCTACGCGAGATATTCGCGTAAGCCTGCCAGGTCGGATCGATATTCCAGAGCAGACCGGCCTTCGGTGACCACAGGTTGAATTCGGTCGATCCCGACTGGTCGCCATTGCTGAGAAAGCGATCCTGCCGGTTGCGGGTGGCGTAGAGAAATTGCGTCCCCGCAATCGCCGCCACGTTCGGCAGGAAGTAGAAGCTGTCCTCGATATACAAGGAGGTGTTTTTCGAGCGATCAATCGAAGACGACTGCAGCGGGCCCTTCTGGCCGCCGATGTTGGTAAACTGCTGGTTGTCGATGCTCCCATTCAGGATGTTGACGCCGGCGACGAGGCGGTTGCGGAAGCCGCCGATGAAGCGGTCGTCGGTGACCTTCGCGAAGCCGCCATAATCCTTGTAACTGTAATCGAGCCACTGGAAGATCGGATGCATCAAATGGCGGTCGACGCCAAACGCCCCGAATTCGACCTTGGTGTCTTCAAACCGGATCGTGGTCTTGTTGGCGAGCCGCACTGTATTGATATTGCGTTGCCAATCACCGACGACGTTACCGGGCGCGGCGGCTTCAGGATTGGTCAAGGCCGACTGCTTGGTGACGCCGCCGGGGATGCGCTGGCGAACTTCGTTGGCGTTGAAATAGAACCGCGTCTCGGCATCCGGCGAGAA
>PNLC01000077.1 GCA_013822885.1 Bradyrhizobium sp. | reverse complement strand
TTCCGTCGTTGCGACAAGAGCAAAACTCTCTGCCGCGTTTTCGACCGACCGGCGGAACTCAGCATCGACCGCCCGCATGAAGGCATCGCGGCCGATCTTCATGACAATAGGCGATTTGGCGGCAAGCTTGCGCGCAATCTCCCGCGCGCGGTCCAGCGCCGTTCCCTTCGGCACGACCTCACTAAGAAGGCCCATGCGAAAGGCCGTCGCGGCATCGAAGGGCTCGCCAAGGAACAGCGGACCAAAAGCCTGGTGCTTTCCGACCAGCCGCGGCAGTTGCACGAAATGGATCGCCGGGATCAATCCGACGTCGATCTCCGGATAACCAAAGGTCGAAGCATCGCCGGCGATGATCATGTCGCAAGAGATCGCGATCGTCATGCCGCCGGCCCGCACCGCGCCGTCGATGGCGGCTATGGTCGGCTTGCCCATGCGATACTGGGTATCGTTGAGCGCGAAATACAGCCGTTCGAGGAATTTCTTGGTCTCGATTCCCGGCTTGCCCCGGACGATGTCCAGATCGAGCCCGGCACAAAACACCTTGTGCGCACTGCCGATGATGACGGCGCGAACTGCTTCGTCTTCCTTGGCCTTCGCCAACGCTGCCAGCAGCGCATCGATCAACCCCATGCTCAGCGCATTGACCGGCGGGCGATCCAGCATGATCTCGGCAATATTGCCTGAGACGGAATAACGAACGAGATCTGCACTCATGTTCCGCCTCCGCTGGCCTGACGCACCGCGCCGGCCTTCAACAATTCATCGATTGTGGCGCGATCCAGCCCGGCTTCGACGAGGAGTGCAATGCTGTCCTGTCCGACGTCCGGTGCCGGGCATAGCCCGTCTTCCGAAAGGCTGGCAATCCCCGGCGTCCGCGGCGAGTACACCGGTCCAACGCCTGGCGTATCCTGGCAAACCGCCGCTCTGGTCGCTTCGACATGGACGTTGCGCAGCCATTCACCGGGATCAAGGATACGCTCTGCAATGAGATCGGCGGCATGCAACCGCGACAGCCATACATCCGTCGGCTGTGTCAGGAACACCTCCCGCAGTTGCGGGATCAGCGCATCCACAGCATCCGCACGCCGCGCAAAATCGGCGAACCGCGGATCGTTGGCAAGGTCATCGCGCCCGATGGCCGCGCACAGGCGCTTGTATTGCGGTTCGTTCACCAGCGTAACCATCATCCAGCCATCGGTGGTCTGGTATGACCCCGCCGGCACATTGAGGGCGCGCGGCGCGCCGCCCTCCAGAATATGTTCGGCGACTTTGTGGCCAAGCAGCGCGGAAGTCGACTGGCAGAGATTGACGTCGATCCAGCGTCCGGTGCCGACGGTTGCGCGCGCGAACAGCGTCGTCGCGATGGCCTGGAAGGCATAGACGCCGGTAACGACGTCGGAGATCGTGGTGCCGACCCGGTGCGGAGTGCCGTCGTTGCCGACATTGATCGAAACCAGGCCGGAAAACGCCTGCGCAACCGAATCAGAGCCCGGCCGCTTTGAATAGGGCCCGCTCTGCCCGAATGCACTGACCGAGAGGTAGATCAGGCCGGGATTGTCGCGCGACAGTTCCTCGTAGCCAATCCCGAGCCGCGCGGCGACCCCGGGCCGGAAACCTTCGATCAGAACGTCGCACTCCCCCGCCAGCCGCCGGGCGATTGCGATCCCGTCCTTGTGCTTCATGTCGAGGCAGAGGCTGCGCTTGCCCCGGTTATAGACCGCCGACAGCGTGGTATGGCCTCCGTAGGTCGTGCCGAGAAATCGAGACCAGTCCCCCTCCGGGGGCTCGACCTTGATGACGTCAGCCCCGTAAACGCCGAGCAGCATCGCGCAATAGGGCGAGGCGATGCCCTGCCCGAAATCCAGCACGCGCAGGCCGCGATACGGTGCCTCATGCGTCGGCGATAGCTTGTGTTCGACGGCCATGTCTTCTCCCGGATCGGGCGGAAAGCTACAGCGCGGGGTAGCGCTGACGAATGTTTTCGTTGGCTTTCAGCTCTTCGATCCCGGATGTGTAGACGATCTGGCCCTTGTCGATAACCGTCGCGTGGCTCGCAAGGCCAAGGCAAATATGCATGTCCTGCGGGGCAATCAGTCAGCGAACCGTCCGTTACCAAAATCAGGCACGATATTGCCGGTCGCCTTGACTCCGCCGAGCGATTTGGAAAGGTAGCCTGTCACATGCGGGCTATTCATACCGAATAAGGGCAACGGCCATGGCCGCTGAAGGTATCGTTCTCGTCACCGGCGGCAGCCGCGGCATTGGCGCTGCCACCGCGACGCTTCTCGCTGGACAAGGCCAGCGCGTCATGGTGGCAGACATCGCGCCGGAACCGCTGGCGGGAACGGAAGTAATCCTGTGGCCTGCCCCATTCGATGTCGCCAGCGAAAGCGCTGTCGTCAGCGGTATCGCCGATATCGAGGCCGCGCACGGCCCGATCACGGGCCTCGTCAACGCCGCCGGCGTATTCGGCAAGATGCACCCAATCGAGCGGGTGCGAATGGATCAATGGGATCGCGAGGTCAATATCGACCTGCGCGGCACCTTTTTGGTCGCGCGCAGCGTCGGTGTGAGGATGGCTGAGCGCCGGCTTGGCGCCATCGTCAACGTCGCCTCCGTTGCAGGCATGACGTCGGGACCGATCCACGCCTACACGGCCGCGAAGGCCGGCGTCATCCAGATCACGCAGACGCTTGCGGCGGAATGGGGCCGCACCGGCGTGCGCGTGAACGCGGTCTCTCCCGGCTTCACGCGCACCGCGGCACTTGAGGCCGGCATTGCGTCGGGCGCGCTTAACAGGAAGTTGCTCGAAAGCCCGACGGCGATGAACCGGCTGGTCGAGCCGATCGAGGTCGCGCAGGCGATCGCGTGGCTGCTTTCGCCGATGAGCAGCGGCGTCACCGGAATCAACCTTCCGGTAGATGCCGGATACATCGCAGGCACCACCTGGGCCGCCTATGGCGGCTTGCGCGAAACACCGAACGCGTAGTGAGGACATTGGTATGAACATCGAAGTATCGCGCAAGACACTCGATCTGTCGTCGGCGATCGCCGAGGGCGATATCCGCGTGCTGCTGATGGTGCTGGTCCATATGACCGGGGACGAGCGCTGGCTGGAACCGCCCTACAATCCGAAGCGCGACGTCCGACTGATTCCGGATCCGCAAGCCGGACTGCCGGCGGAAGTCCAGGCCGAGATCCGCGCCGCCGTGCTGAAGCTGTTCGCAAACGGCGTCCCGAAGCCCGTCATCACCGACCCCGGCGATGGGCTGATGCTGAAGATGATGCGCGCGACGCTCGGCGAAAACGTCGCGCCGGAATATGCGCCGCTGATGCGCGAGGAAATGGGCTTTGTGCCGCGTGAAGCGCGTTGGACGAGGCCCCCTTCTGCCGAGAAGCTCGCGCAGCAGCACGTGCTGATCGTCGGCGCCGGCGTCTGCGCCGTCGCGCTGGGCGTCGCGCTCGGGCGCCTCGGCATCCCCTACACCATGGTCGAGAAGAACGCCGAACTCGGCGGCACCTGGTATGTCAACCGCTACCCCGGCTGCGGGGTCGATACGCCGAACCATTCCTATTCCTTTTCGTTCGGCGCGCGGAATCCGTGGACACGCTACTTTGCCCAGCGCCAGGAACTGCTCGACTACCTCAAGAATGTCGCGCTCGAATACGACATCCGAAAGCATCTCCGCCTCAATACCGAACTGACGTCGTCGCGATGGGACGAGGGCAAGCGGCGCTGGATTTCAACGCTCAAGACCGCCAATGGCGAGGAGACATTCGAATCTACCACGCTGGTGAGCGCCATCGGCCAGCTCAACGACCCCTCCCCCGCGCACTTCAAGGGCGAAGAGGAATTCAAGGGCCTGACCCTGCACTCGGCCTTGTGGTCGGACGACATCAAACTCGACGGCAAGCACGTCGCGGTCATCGGCACCGGCGCGACCGCGATGCAACTGGTGCCGTCGATTGTCGACCGCGTCGCGTCGGTCACCGTCTATCAGCGCACTGCGCAATGGGCCCGGCCGGTTGCGGGCTATTCCGATCCCATCACCGAAGGCGCGCAATGGCTGCTCGCGCACCTGCCGTTTTACGTGCAATGGTATCGCTTCAACATGTTCTGGCGCTACGGCGACGGCCTGCTGCCGTTTCTGCGCAAGGACCCCAACTGGCCGCATCCCGATCGCGCCGTCAACAAGGGCAATGACCGGCATCGCGAGGAGCTGACGGAATTCATCCAGTCGGAACTGAAGGACCGTCCCGACCTGGTCGAGAAATGCGTGCCGACCTATCCGCCCTACGGCAAGCGCATCCTGCTGGACAACAACTGGTTCAAGACACTGACCAGGCCGAACGTCGAATTGGTCACCGACGGGATCGATCATTTCGCGCGGGATGGCATCGTTGCGTCAGACGGCAAGTTGCGGCCGGCGGACATCGTCGTGATTTCCACCGGCTTCAAGGTCACGGAGATGGCCGCGCGTCTCAACATCAGCGGGCGCGATGGCAAGAATCTCAGAACGGCATGGGCCGACGACAACCCAACCGCCTATCTCGGCCTCACCGTGCCGGACTTTCCGAATTTCTTCGTGATGCTCGGTCCAAACACTGGTCCCGCGCATGGCGGCAGCGTGATCTTCCAGTCGGAATGCCAGAGCCGCTACATCTCCGCTTGTCTCGTCGAAATGATGGAGCGTGATATTGCCGCTATCGACGTTCGTGCGGTAGCGCACGATCATTACATCCGGAAGGTAGACGCCGAACATGAGCAACTGATCTGGACTCATCCCGGCATGACCACCTACTACCGCAACGGTCAGGGCCGCGTGTTCTCGGCGATGCCGTGGCGCTTTGTGGATTACTGGGCCATGACGCACGATCCGGATCTAAGGGATTACCGTCTCACCAATGCCTGACAGCGTGCGGAACCAGATGCAGGCCGCCTTTGAGATAACTTGACACTTGTCCATATCTGCCGCAGCATTTCCAAGCTGCACCTGCCGAAGTACGGAGCGTTCGGCTCCCACCTTCGCAGGCATTGACGCCCAAGGTCATACGATCAGGGCGGCACGCAGTTGGAGCGGACACAAGTCCGTGAGCCCACACTTGGAGAGGAGCATGACGCCGCCGGATCAAACCGGTGACCTTGCTCAGCGCAAGGTCCAGGCGCGGTTGAGGTCATAAGCAGCTGCCAGCCTCATTGCGCCTTCGAAAATTCGAAAACATTCACGGGACTGGAGCGCAAAGGCCACGCGGTAACGGATCCCGAGACATTACTGGTGTGTACCAGAAATCCTTCGCAGAGACGAAGATGTCGGGCCCCGCGATGCTCTAACGCACCGGGGCCCATTCGTTTTTGTTTGCAACCGCAGCAGCGCGCGAGAGCTTGATGGCGCGCAACTTGATGGCGTAAGGCGATGCGGTCGAGCCGATCAGCCCGTAGCATCCTTCGGTCATCATGGCGCTCCTCTCGCCTCCCGCCATGGCACATTCGAAATTCACCCGCCAGACCTGCAATAACGCCGAGAGTGGCCGCCTTGCGGCGCAGCGATTTTTGCAGGTATCCTGCCCGTCAATGACCGAGGCCCCGCGCGGCCCGATAATCCGTCCCGTGGAGAAACGCCATGAATCCCCCCGTGAGTTCGCCTGCCATCAAGGTCGTGAAATCGGTTCGCGAACAGGTGAGCGCGGAAGAATGGCAGGCGCGGGTCGATCTCGCGGCCTGCTACCGCCTCACGGCGATGTACGGGATGACCGAGATGGTCGCCAATCACATCTCCTGCCGGGTGCCCGGGACGACCGACCAGTTCCTGATCAACGCCTACGGGATGCTCTACGAGGAGATCGACGCCTCCAGCCTGATCAAGGTCGATGTCGAGGGCAACACGCTGCTCAATGCCTCCGACTATGACGTCAACGTCGCGGGCTTCGTCATTCACAGCGCCATCCACATGGCCAAGCACGACATGGATTGCGTGGCGCATACGCACACGCCGGCCGGCATGGCCGTCTCGGCGATGGAATGCGGCTTGCTGCCGCTGGCGCAAACCTCGATGCGGTTTCTCCACATCGCCTATCACGATTTCGAAGGCATCGCCGACAACGTCGACGAGCGCGAGCGGCTGGTCAGGGATCTCGGAGACAACGAAGCCATGATCCTGCGCAATCATGGACTGCTCGTCGTCGGCCGCACGGTGCCTGCAGCCTTCAACGTGCTGTTCCGTCTCGAGCGGGCCTGCCAGGTTCAGGTCATGGCGCTGTCCTGCAACACCAAGCTGGTCTATCCGCCGCAGAGCATTCTCGAAGACACCTACGAGAGGATGCTGCCGAAGCCCGGCCGCAACGCTCGCAACGGCGACCTTGCCTGGCCGGCGCTGCTGCGCAAGCTCGACCGCACCGATCCGTCATATCGGAATTGAGCTTCCTCCGGCTCTGAAGGCTCGTCCGTCCTCGCACGATCTTTGGGCGTGGCCTGCCTGTAATTTGATCGCACATATCGTCGCCAAATCGCCGATGCTGATGTCAGGCGTAGTGACAGGTGCGTCCCGATGAAGACGTTCATTCGAGTGGTTGAACTGTGGGTGCCCGACCGGACCCGCACGCGGCTTGAGTTCGGCGGCTGTCTTGCCAGCGACGAATATTCGGAATTCAAGGCCGTCAGCGAGAACGCGCTGTTCGCCTATGACGAGGGCCTTCCCGGCAAGGCCTGGGCCTCCGGCCATCCCGTCATTCTCACGAAATTCTCGAACTCCTATTTCAAACGCACGGACGAGGCGGTTGAGGCCGGATTGACCTGCGGCGTCGCGCTGCCGGTCTTTGCCGGTGAATTCCTGATGGCCGTGATGGTGCTGTTTTGCGGCGACGACGAGAAGCATGTCGGCGCCGTCGAACTCTGGCACAATGATCCCGAGAATTCCCACGAGATGGGCCTGGTCGATGGCTACTACGGCACCGCCGACATGTTCGAGTTCAACTCCCGGCACACCAAATTCCCGCGCGGGTTTGGCTTGCCTGGCCGGACCTGGAAGGCCGGCTCGCCCCTGATCATCAAGGACTTGCATAACGCCAAGAGCTTCCTGCGATGGGAGGAAGCATCCGAAATCGGAATCAATTGCGGTGTCGGCATTCCCTACAGCACGGCATCGGACCAGACCTGGGTCGTGACCTTCCTGTCCGCACAGGCCACGCCGATCGCCAGGCGATTTGAGATCTGGGTACCAAACCCGTCACGCACGGAGCTGGTGTTTCAATCCGGCGATTGCAGCAAGAATGCCGATCTGACCTCGCTCTATGCGTCAAAGACGATAGCAAAGGGCGAAGGCAGCATCGGCGGCGCGTGGGCTACCGGCATGCCCGCGATCAACGAACATCTGAAAGTCGATCAATCGATCGCGGCGCAGGCGGCACGGGCGGCCGGAATGAACCAGATCGTGGTGCTGCCGGTGATCGAGAACGCCCTGCTCAAGGCTGTTCTCGCCTGGTATCTCTGATCGGTTCTTCGCCGGCGGATCAGCCCGCTTTGCGCCCGTGGTGACTATGCAGTTGCGAGGAGAGAAGGCGCCGCCACTCGTTGAACTCCGGGCTTGCGATATCGCGCGGCCGCGAGAGATCGATCAGATACTCGTTATCGATACGACCGGGCCCCGGTGACATCACGACGACCCGATCGGCCAGGAAGATTGCTTCCTCGATCGAATGGGTGACAAAGAGCACGGTCAGGCCGGTCCGCGACCAGATATCGACCAGTTCGTCCTGCAGCCGCTCGCGCGTCATCGCGTCCAGCGCGCCGAAAGGTTCGTCCATCAGCACGACCTCGGCGTCGTTGGCGAGCACGCGCGCGATCGCGACGCGCTGCTTCATGCCGCCGGAAAGCTGGTGCGGATAGACGTCGGCGAAGTTCTGCAGTCCGACGAGTTCGATGAAGCGGTCAGAGGTCTCGCGGATTTCGGCCTTGGTGCGGCCCCTCGACCTCGGGCCGAAGCCGATATTGTCGCGGACGTTCAACCACGGAAACAAACCGTAGTCCTGAAACACCATGCCGCGACTCGGGCCCGGTCCCGATATCGGCATGCCCCACATCAGATTGTCGCCATGCGTGGCCGCCTCGAACCCCGCAGCCATCCGCAACAGTGTGGATTTGCCGCAGCCGGACGCCCCGATCAAGCAGATGAACTCGCCCTTCTTCACCCGCAGATTGGCGCCGCGCAACGCCTCGATCGAACGACCGTTTTGCGAATAGGTCTTGCCGACATTCCTCATTTCCAGAATCGGAATCGGCGCCTCAGCCATGCGACGGACTCCACGCCAAGAGCCGCCGTCCGATCAACATCACAAGCTGGTCGGACAGAAATCCGAACGCGCCGATGACGATCATCCCGGAGATCACGATTTCGGTGCGCGAGAGCTGGCGCGCCTCCATGATGATCGCCCCCAGCCCTGTCTGCACGCCGGTCATCTCGCCGACGACGATCACGACCCACGCGAAGCCCAAACCGAGCCGCATCCCGGTGAAGATGGACGGCAGTGCCGCGGGCAGCACGACGCGAAAGAACTGCGCCGGTTCGCTGCAGCCGAGCATCGAAGCCGCCTCGAACAGCCGCGGCTCGACCGAGCGCACGCCGAAAATGGTATTCACGAGGATCGGGTAGAACGCGCCGAGAAAGACCAGAAAGAACGCCGAGCGCGGACCAAGGCCGAAGATGATCATCGCAAGCGGCAGCCATGCCGTGACCGGCACCGGCCGCAATATCTGGATGGTCGGATCGAGCAACTGCCGGACCAGCGGCACGCGCCCGATCAGCATGCCGAGCGGCAGCGCGACGATCAGGGCCAGCGCAAAGCCGCCATAGACGCGGCTGATGGAGGCCAGCAGATGAATATGCAGGGTCTTGCTATAGGCGTCGTCATTGATCCCGCCGAAAGCAAGATCCCAAAGCTCGAGCCAGACTTCGTAGGGCGGCGGGATCAGGCTCCCCGGGCGATCGACCGTGGCAAAATGCCAGATCGCCAGCATTGCGGCAGGAAACGCGACCGCCAGCAGCAGCGGCCGCATTCGCGGCCACCATGTCGATGCCCACGGCATCTTGCGCGCGGCGACGGCTGCATTCTCGGTATCGGCCGCGAGCGTGGTCACGATCAGGTCGGCTTGACCGCATCGACAAAGCTGGTGTCGATGAAGGTTGCGAAATCCGGCAGGCGCTTGATCTGCTTCAGCGCCAGCATATGGTCGGCATAGATTTTCGATTGCTCGATCTGCTTGGCCTCGAGCTTCCACGTCAATTCGACATTGGGCACCGAGGCCTCGATCGCCTCCTTTTTCTGGCCAAGCTTGCTGGACGCCATCGCGACCATGGCGTCCTTGTTCGTCGCCGCAAAATCAGTCGCCTTCTGATGGATGCCGAGCATGACGCGGACGAGGTCGGGCTTTTGCGCAATTACGTCGCGATGGGTGCCGAACACCATGTTCAGCGAGCCCATCGCCGTCGAGTAGGGATATTCGACCAGCGAGCCGACGCCGCTCGACAGCGACACGCCAGGGCCAGGCTCGGCGCCTACATACGCATCGATATCGCCGCGCGACAGTGCGATATGCATTTCGCTGAAGGAAACGCGGACCGGCTCTACATCCTTGATTGTCATACCTTCCATCCGCAGCCGCTCCAGGAAGAACACTTCCTGCGTCGTCCCCGGGAACACCGCGACCCGTTTGCCTTTGAGATCCTTGATCGCAGCGATCCCTGCGTCCTTCTTTGCGATGATCGCCATGCCACGGTTGCAGGTCGAGGCGATGACCACGACGGGTTCTCCGGCCGCGGCGCCGAGCAGCGCTGCGGCAATGCCGAACGCGCCGAAATCGACCGACTTGGTCACCACGGCGTTCTTGCACTCTGTCGGCGTTTCGAACGGCAGCACCTCGATCTTGTAGCCCGCCGGGACGAACTGTTCGTAGAAATAGGGAGCGATGGAGTGGATCAACTTCAGGGCGCCCGCCCGAATGACGACCGGTTGCTGAGCCCGAACGATCGCCGGACTGGCGAACAATCCAGCTCCAAGACCGGCACCAAGGCCGGCAATGAATTCGCGTCGGCGGATCCCAGCTGTCATCTAACACTCCTCTTTTGCATCAAGAGAAATGCAACAAACATGCCGCCGGAACAGGGGTTTGCCGTTGCCTCGAACGCGACCCGAGCCGTTCGTTCAAAGCGTCGCGACACCTCCATTCCGGCCCGGGCGCCGGGAGATTTTCCACGACTTGAGCTACCTGCGCGGAAAATGGGCGTGGGAAAGCCCAGCTGATGAGGAAAAAGGCGGCTACCGCAGCGTCCGGAAGAACTCCCGTACCTCCCCCACGAACAGGTCAGGCTGCTCGAATGCGGCGAAATGACCACCCTTCGGCATTTCGCGCCAGTGACGGATGTTCGTGTAGCCCGCTTCCATCCATTTCCGCACCGGCGTCACGATCTCCTTGGGGAAGACAGCGACGCCGGTCGGCACCGTGACCTTGTGGGCACTCCGGCGCTTAGGCCCAAAACTCTCCCAATACAGGCGAGCCGATGACGCAGCGCTTGCCGTCACCCAATACAGCATCACATTGTCGAGCAGTTCGTCGCGGCCGAGGATGTTCTCGGGGTGGCCGTCGCAATCGGTCCAGGCCCAGAACTTTTCCAAAATCCACGCCGCCTGCCCGCTCGGCGAATCCGTTAGCGCGTAGCCCAACGTCTGCGGCCGGGTCGACTGCTGCTTGGAATAGCCGGAATCCCAGTCGGCGTAGTATTTGATCCCTTCGAGCGCGCGCGCCTCCTCAGGCGTCGGCGTACCCTCGACGTTGGGCCGGGCGGACATCGCAAGCGTGATGTGAATGCCGGCGCAATGTTCACCATCCTGCGCGCCGATCGCCGTCGTGACCGCCGATCCCCAGTCGCCACCCTGCGCGCCATAGCGGGCGTACCCAAGGCGGTCCATCAGCACCGCCCAACTGGATGCGATGCGATCGACACCCCAGCCGGTGGTTGCCGGCTTGGCCGAAAAACCGAAGCCGGGCAATGACGGGCAAACGACGTGAAATGCGTCCGCGGCGTTGCCGCCATGGGCGGTCGGATCGGTCAGCGGTTCTATCACCTTGTGAAATTCGACAATCGAACCCGGCCAGCCATGGGTGATGATCAGCGGCATCGCTCCCGGGTGCGGCGAGCGGACGTGGAGGAAGTGAATGTCGAGCCCGTCAATCTCGGTCGTGAACTGCGCAAAGCGATTGAGGCGCGCCTCGCGCTGGCGCCAATCATAGGTCTCGGCCCAGTACTGGCAGACCTCCTTGATCCATTGCAGCGGCGCGCCCTGGCTCCAGTCGCCGACCAGTTCGGCTTCCGGCCAGCGCGTCCTGCGCAGCCGCGATTTCAAATCGTCGAGCACGTCGTCGCCGACGGAAATGCGATAGGGCCTGATTTCAGCACGCATGACAGACTTTCTGATGGATGAGCGCTCAGTTGAGCCGCAACTCGGTGATATGCCGTGGATCCGGGCTCAGTTCATTGCGTTCGACGCGCTTGACGATATCCGTCAGCGCGGCATTGGCCCGGCATGCGAGGCCGAGTTTCTCGCCCTCGCGCACGACCAGGCCGTTGATGAATTCGATCTCCGTACGCCGGCCTTTCTGCATGTCTTGCCCCATCGAGGGACGCTGTCCGCCCGCGGTACGCTTGCTGTCCTTGAAGCGCTGCTCGTCGCAGGCGTGCATGGCCGGCTCATCGCCCTCGCCGGCACGCGCGATCGTCTCGGGCGGCAGATGCAGAATCTCCTCCAGTTCATAGCCCTGCGCCTGCCCGACACGGATCGCTTCGCTGCCGAGCCTGATCGAGAAGCGGCGGATCGGTTCGTTTTGCAACATCTCGCCA